>JBDTVB010000460.1:0-2507 GCA_040007415.1 Anaerolineaceae bacterium | reverse complement strand
CGTATGTAGTGAAAGCTACCGTGGGTTCGAATCCCACCCTCTCCGCCAGACAATTCGCGATTGACGAATTTCCCGGGTGCCCTCGGCCGGGGCGATGATTGCTGACGCGCCCGGTAGCCTTTCGGGGATGTGCCGAGGGGTGGGAATGCCTCGGCGACCTTAGTCTGCCTGGAGGCGCACCGCTTGCTCAGGCCCGTTTGGCGGCGGGCAGCCGGACGATGAATTTCGCGCCTTCGCCGGGCTTCGATTCGACCGTGATTCGGCCACCATGGGCGGTGACAATCCACTGTGCGATCGCCAGTCCGAGCCCCGTGCCACCGGATGAGCGAGCCTTGTCGCCGCGGTAGAAACGGTCGAAGATCAGCGACTGGTCCTCGTCGGAGATGCCTGGGCCGCTGTCCGCGACCGAGAACGCGACGCGGCTGCCGTCTCGCCATGAGCGCACCGCGACGCGTCCGCCCGAGGGCGTGAACTTGAGTGCGTTGTCCAGCAGGATGGCGCCAAGTTGTCGAATGCGCTGGGCATCGGCGTCAGTCTCGCCGGACGCGAGTTGGGCAGCGAGCGCGATGCCCTTCATCTCGGCCAGCGCCGTCATGTCCCTCACGAGGCCGTCGAGCAGTTCATCGAGGTTCAACCGTTCGCGGGTGATCTGGATCTGCTCTTCGTCGGCGCGCGCCAGCGTAAGCAAGTCACCGACAAGCTTCGCCATGTGGTCGGCCTCTTCGTTGATCGCCGCCACCTGGTCGATGTTCGCCTCGACGGTCTGGTCGAAATGGCGTAGCACCAGTTCGGCGTTGGCCTTCACCACGGCGACCGGCGTGCGCAGTTCGTGCGAGGCGTCTGAGACGAAGCGGCGCTGGGTTTCGAGCGTGGCCCGGATCGGCTGGAGCGCGCGCCCGGCGATCCAGAACCCACCAGCCGCTGCCAGCAGCACGCCCGCCACCCCGCCTGCGCCGAGGACGAACGTGAGCACCCGCAGCTGGTAGTCGCGGGCATCCAGCGACCGCCCAATGACGAGCCGGATGGGCGGCTGGTTTGGCACCACTACCGAGGTAACGACGAGCCGGTAGTGGTGCTCGGAGCCCTGTACGTCGCGGCCGGTCTCCTGGTCCGAAGGCTCGTGCGCCAACTCGGCGAGCGGAAACTGGGCAACCTGCACGTTCCGCGGATTCCAAAGCACCGTCCCGTCGTCTCTGGTGGCGATGTAGAAGATGTCGGTCGAGAGTGTCTCCAGCGGGATTCGGTCGCGGGGCTGGCGATCATCTGAGCCGGACCGGTCGTCTGAAATCGGCCGTTGCGCCCGGACATCGGCTGTGCCAGTGAGCACCGAGAGAGGCGCCGCCCGCAGATCGATCGATGCCTTGGCAAGAGACTCGTTGATTTCATCATCCAGCTGCTTGCGGAGGACGAGGTAGGCAGAGACCCCGATCGCCACGAGGATGACCGCGAGCGCCCCGGCGTAGTACAGCGCCAACCGCAAGCGTGCCCGTTCGAACATCAGCTGCCTCGAATCGCGTAGCCGGCGCCACGCACCGTGCGGATGAGCTTCAGTTCTGAATCCTTGTCCACCTTGGTGCGCAAGTAGTGGATATAGGTATCGACGACGTTGGACTCAGTAAGCACGTCGTAGTTCCAGACCAGTTCGAGCAATTGGGAGCGCGAGAGCACCTGGCCAGGGTGGCGCATCAGAGCCTCAAGGAGGGCGAACTCTTTGGCCGTGAGCTCGATGCGGCGTCCCGAGCGCGTTGCTTCGTGGGAACGGAGGTCCAATTCGAGGTCGGCCACTGTTAGCGAGTTGTTGACCGCCGGGATCATCTGAGAGCGGCGGCCGATGGCGCGAATGCGGGCCAATAGTTCGGCGAGGGCAAACGGTTTGACCAGGTAGTCATCGGCGCCCGCATCGAGGCCCTGAACGCGATCCTGCACCGAATCGCGCGCGGTGAGCATGAGGATTGGCGTGGCATCGCCGCCAGCGCGCAGCCGCTTGGCCACGTCGTAGCCGTTCATGCTGGGGAGCTTGATGTCCAGCACGATGGCGTCGTAGGGCTCACTACGTGCCTGGGCGAGCGCGTCAGCGCCGTCGGCCACGTGGTCTACGACGTGGCCTTCTTCTTCCATCACCCGCTTCACGGCCGTGGCCAGCCGCCGTTCGTCTTCGACAAGGAGGATATGCACGGATCAATAAGAACACATTTACCACGCCCTGATCATGGGAGGTTTCCAATGCGGTTCTCATCCAGTCCGAAGAAACGCGGCGCATCTTGAGAACAATCTCGTTTGGAGGACTCTCATGGACGGACGACTTGCCCTGTACTCCGGGGCTGCCTTCGCAGGGGTACTGATCGCCGGGACGCTGGCCATCCGGCCGGGATTCGGGAGCGGTGACGCAGGCAGCTCAGGCGCCGCGACAGCCGCGACAGCAAGCGCCGGGCAGCAGGGCGATAGCAGCAGATTTGTCGCCAGCGTCACGACCTCCCTTCGTCGCGGTGACGATGACCAGAAAGAGG
>JBDTVB010000459.1:0-2512 GCA_040007415.1 Anaerolineaceae bacterium | reverse complement strand
TCGCGACCCTCTATTTGTGGCCGGCAGCACTCTCTACGGGCGCGTTTGCGAGTGCGGAATTGGGCGCTGGCCAGTGGGGTAGCCTTCTGGCGCTGGGTTGCGCCGGGTCGGGGATCGGCGTAATCGGCTACATGTGGCTGATTGGCGAAGTCGGGCCTATTCGCGCAGCGGTTGTCACCTACCTGATCCCGCCTATCGGCGTCTTCCTCGGCTGGCTCGTGCTGGGCGAACCGATCGGATGGAATCTTCTCGGCGGCCTCGCCTGCGTGGTTGCGGGCGTTGGGCTCGTGCAGGGATTGCCAGTCCGTGGCCGGGTCCGCCGCCCGCCCAGCGTGGTTCCCGCGGGAGCAGCGGCGCCGCTCGACTGACGCCCATCCCTGTCGCTGATGGGCACCGAGTGCTCCAACGTTGGGAGGGACGCGAAGCCAACCGGGGCATGGCAAGCGAGGATTGGTTGGCGGGTGGTGGCGCAGTTTGCCACTTCCCGTCTAGTCTTCGGACACAACACGCAGCCTCAGGAGAATCCCATGCCCGGAACCCAGCCCGAGATCCCTCCGCCGTCACTCGACGACGTGCTCTACGAAAAGCACGAAGGTTACGCCGTCATCACGCTCAACCGTCCGGTCGTCCTGAACGCGATCAACTGGTCGATCAATCGCCGCCTCCACTGGGCAGTTGAACTGGCCGCTGCCGATGTCGACGTCAAAGCGGTCATCCTCACCGGGGCGGGCCGCGCCTTCTGCGCCGGCGGAGACATCCAGTCCACGCCGCCGGGAGACGACCTGCCCACGCCGTCCACTATGCAGATCATCATGTCGATCTGGCAGATGCCGAAGCCGTTCATCGCCGCGGTCCGCGGCTACGCTGTTGGCCAGGGCTGCGAACTCGCGGGGATGTGCGACCTGACCATCGCCGCGGATGACGCGGTCTTCGGCGAAATTCAGATTCGCCACGGATTCGGGCCGCCCATCCTCATCACCCCGTACCTGGTGGGGATGAAGCAAGCGAAGGAGATCCTGATGCTTGGCGAGCGATACAGCGCCAACGAGGCACTGCGCCTCGGGTTAGTGAACAAGGTTGTGCCGGCCGACGACCTGATGGCCGCCGCAGAAGAGATGGCGAAGAAGCTGGCTGCGCTCCCGGCGAAGACGGTGAGCATGAACAAACTCCTCGTGAACCGCTCCTACGAATTGGCCGGCTTTCGGGATGGGCTGGGCTACCGGTCCGATCCTGCAATTGCCGACGCATCCGGCCAGGCTCCCGCGGACGCCGACCCGCACCTGAAGGTGCTCCGCGAGCAGGGCTGGGAAGCATTTAGAAAGTCGCGCGATGCCGTCTATGGGGAGACCGACGTGGCTGGCCCGCCGAGCTAACGGGCCGCCGGCAGGCTAAACGTGACGGTCGCGCCGTGGCCGGGCGTGGGTTCGATCCAGATCCGGCCGCCGTGCGCTTCAACGATTCCGCGGGCGATTGCCAGCCCCAGCCCGCTACCGGCGCCGTCTCGCGCTCGTGCCCGATCCCCGCGGTAGAACCGGTCGAACACGAATGGTGCGTCGTCGGATGCGATCCCTTCGCCGCTATCGCAGACCGAAAGTTGCACGGCGCCGGCGGCGGGTTCGCTTCGGAGCACAATGATGCCATCGCTCGGCGTGTGGCGGATAGCGTTCTGGAGGAGGTTGTAGAGGACGCGCGAGAGCCGGTGGGGGTCCGCCTGGATCGGCGGAGTGCCGGGTCGCTGTTCGTATTCGATGTGAATGCCCGCTCGTTCCACCTGGGGGCGAAAGGCGTCCACAGTCTCCGCGACGACATCCTCCACTCGCAGCGTCTCCAGCCGGAGGCGAAGTTCACCGCTGTCGATGGTGGCCAGTTCGAAGAGGTCGTCGATAAGCATTGAAAGGCGCTGAATCTCGGCGGAAACCGTGGCCAGGTAGCGCGTCTGAGTCTCGGCGTCCGAAACCACTCCGTCGGTGATTGCCTCCACCATCACGCGCATTGAGGCGAGCGGGGTGCGCAAGTCGTGCGAGATCGCTGCGAACAGGTCGCGCCGAGCGCGTTCAAGGGCATCTCGCTGGCGATGCGCCTGTTCCAACGAGCCGGCCATGCTATTGAATGCGGTGGCCAGGCGTGCCACTTCATCGGCGCCGTCTACTGATACACGTGCCCCCAGGTCCCCGGCGGCGATCCGGGATGTGGCCGCCTCCAGACCTTCGAACCGTTTGCTGACGATGCTGGCCATCAGTTGGGCGGGGCCGACGGTCGCCAGGACGGCGAATCCACAGAGCACGATGAGCAGGCGAAAGTCGTGCAGGCTGAGGAACATGAGTGCCGCCGCAACAAAGATGTTCAGCACAAGTCCAGCGAGCCCAACGGCCGCGAAGATGGTTAACTGCCAGCGAAGCGGCAGCCGCGTGGTCCAGCGGGGTGCAAGCATGGCCGCCGCAGCGCCCACCACTCCTGTAAGACCGAGCGTGATCCCGAGGATTGCGAGGTCGCCTCCTGGTGGCCCAAGCAG
>JBDTVB010000458.1:0-2514 GCA_040007415.1 Anaerolineaceae bacterium | reverse complement strand
CACGAGCGCACCGGCGGTGACGAAGAGGGACGCGATGATGAAGAGGACCAACACGTCCAGCGCGCCTGCCGCCACGCGGGACTCGAACGACGCGTAGTGGATGCGGAATGCCGGCCTGGAGCCGCGCGGAACGTCGCGTGAGGTGGCGCTGCTGGCTGTCATATTGTCACGCTAACTGTACCCGCTGGAACGTAATGGCATAGCCAAACTTGCGCTTGCCACCGCCTTACTCCCGCCCATCGCTATGCTGGTGGGACATGACTTCCTTGCGGCCAGTTCCCGCTGCGCCCACAGTCGAGTTCAGGCCGTGGCAACCGTCCTTCTGGGCACTGGTTGCGACCGGGGCTGGCGTACTCGGGATCGGCCTGGGGATCGCCCTGAGCGTGCTGTGGACGCGCGGCCCGTTCGGCCCTTATGAGTACCACCTCTGGAAATGGGAAGCCAACACGCTGCTTGATAACGCGTTCGCGCGGGTGGGCATCGGGCCGCAACCGGACGATGCTGAGGGACTTGAGGCACTCCAGCGCTACTTCAAGCTGACCAGTGAACTGCGCGCCCAGAACGTGGCCGAAACACCGGACCTGAATTTGATCGAGACACTTACCAGCGAACGCGCGGTGTACGAGAACGATGTCGAGCGGCTGATCGAACGGTATATCGACGAATCGATCACCAGCGCCGGGCTAAGGCAGGCCCTGCCACTGTTCACAGAGGTGAAGATCACCTGGCCGCCGGTGGACTTCGAACTCGCGAGTCCGCCGCGTTTGCTGGTCCGTTCCCCTCGCAGTGTGATCAAGCGGGAGAGCGACAAGCTCCTCAAGAGTGGTCTCACGCTGCGAGACATCGAGAAAATCGAGGCGGAGGCCGACAGCAAGGAGAGCGTTTCGCTCGTGATCTCGATCGGCGGACTGGCGGCCTACCCCGCTATCGTGCGCGACGACCGTTCGTTCGATTCGCTGCTGGACACTGCCTCACATGAGTGGACGCATCACTACCTTGCGTTCTTTCCGCTCGGCGAGCAGTGGGGCAAAGGGGGCGATGCCGAGGCCCTGAACGAAACCACGGCCAACATCGCCGGTAGGGAGATCGCCAACCTCATTCGCCAGCGTCACCCGATTTCTTTGCCGGTAGGTGAAGACGGTCAGGCGCCCGCCGCGCCCGCACCGACCGTCGACTTCGGGCAAGAGATGCACGACCTCCGTGTACGGGTGGATGCTCTGCTGAAGGATGGCAAAGTGGACGAGGCCGAGACAGCGATGGAGGACGAACGGTTGTTCCTCGCAGACCACGGCGTCACGATCCGCAAGCTCAACCAGGCGTACTTTGCGTTTTACGGTACGTACGCCGATACGCCGGCATCATCCAACCCCATAGGGCCAAAGATCGAGACTGTCTGGCAGCTCACAAAGGACGTCGGCCTCTTTCTCAGGTCGATGCGCGAAGTGACCAGTGCACGCGACCTCGACGCCACGATTTCACGATTGCAGGCCGCCGGGCAGTAGCGAGGATTGCGGCGGGTGGTTGCCGCATCGCTATCAGCTGTACGACACTTCGCACCTGATGACCAATCCAGAAACAGCCGTCCCTTCCGCCAAACAGAAGCTCCCTTTCACGCTCCAGGGAGACGAACACCTCGTGCTTTTCTGCCGCCGCCACTGGCTCTACTTCTACTCGAAGCTGGCCGGCGTTGTGCTGGCACTGCTTATTCCCACTGTGGCGGTGCTCTGGCTCGTACAGATCAGCACCGGTTTTGGCGGGATGGTGGGCAAGGGAACACTGCTCGTCGCGGCGGCATGGGTGGTCTACTGGGCGATTCGCGGCTACTTCACCTGGTTCCGCTACCAGAACGACATATGGGTGGTGACCAACCAGAGGATCATCGATTCCACGAAGTACAACTGGATTAAGCAGCGAATAGCCTCAGCCGATCTCGTCGATGTCGAGGACATCAGCGTCATCCGTGAGGGACTCCTCGCCACGATGTTTAACTACGGCGACCTGCGCGTTCAGACTGCCGGTGAGATCGGTAACTTCGTCCTGGCCGGCATCCCCGGCCCGTCCGAGGTGTTGGCTGTCGTCGATTCCTCGCGGGACGCCGCACGGCGCCAGTTCCGAACGACCTTGCCCTGATCTAAACGCCGGACTGCCTGCAAACGGGAGCCGAGGTAAGCTTGAGGAATGCGATACCCGATCGCGTTCGCGGCCTTCTTGCTACCCGTCGCATTTGTAAGCACGCTCGCGGCCCGCACCGCTGGCTTCGGAGAGGCGGCGACAACGAGCGGCGAACCGCCGGAACCGGCGGTAGCCGCTGCGAAGCAGGCAGGCCCACCGTACAGGCTCTTTGTCCCCTCCATCGGCCGCGATGCCTGGTACCCAGAAGTAAGCGTGTCGAGCGCAAGCGCGTTTCAGGGTGGCGCGGTGATGGTCTCGGTGGCCAATGCCCGCTCCGGCGCGGTCACCATCTTCGGCCGCAGCTACTCCCTGACCGGAGATGGCGCAGGCGGACTCGTGGGC
>JBDTVB010000457.1:0-2515 GCA_040007415.1 Anaerolineaceae bacterium | reverse complement strand
CGCTACGTTGGGCCAACAGGCGAAATGGTCGGAATGCGCACTTTCGGTGCGTCGGCTTCAGTCGAGGACGTCGAAATAAAGTTCGGATTTACGCCGGAACGGGTAATTGCAGCGGCACGGGCACAGCTCGCCCGATCCGCCCTGCGCAACTGAAAGGGGGCTGTCATGCAGCTCGGAATGGTCGGCCTCGGGCGCATGGGCGCCAACCTGGTGCGGCGCCTGACCGCTGCGGGCCACGATTGCGTGGTCTATGACGTCAACCCAGCGTCGGTCGAGGGTCTGCAGGGAGAAGGGATCCGAGGGGCGAAGACGCTGGACGAGTTCGTCGCCCAACTCAAGACGCCACGAGCCGCCTGGGTCATGGTACCTGCCGCCGTAACCGGGACCACGGTGAAGGACCTTGCGTCGCGCATGGCACCCGGCGACATCATCATCGACGGCGGCAACAGCTACTACCGAGACGATATCGACAGGGCGCGAGACCTCGGCGCCAGCGGTATCCATTATGTTGACTGCGGCACAAGTGGCGGCGTCTTTGGCCTCGAGCGCGGGTACTGCCTCATGATCGGTGGTGAAGAAGAAGTAGTCGGCCACCTCGATCCGATCTTTCGAAGCATTGCGCCTGGCGTAGCTGCGGCGCCGCGGACCCCGGGGACGAGTGGTACTCCCAGCCGCGCCGAGCAGGGGTATTTCCACTGCGGGCCAAATGGCGCAGGACACTTCGTGAAGATGGTTCACAACGGTATCGAGTACGGACTTATGGCCGCGTACGCAGAGGGGCTAAATATCATCAAGAACGCTGACGTCGGCCTTCGCCAGCACGATGCCGACGCGGAGACGACGCCGCTGCGTGAGCCCGAGGCGTACCAGTACGAGATCGACGTCAGGCAAGTCGCCGAGGTTTGGCGCCGAGGCAGCGTCGTGGCGTCCTGGCTGCTCGACCTGACGGCTGCAGCCCTTACCGCCGACCCAGAGCTGGACCAGTTCAGCGGCCACGTCTCCGATTCGGGTGAGGGTCGCTGGACGGCGATGGCGGCGATTGATGAGGGCGTGCCGGCGCCGGTGATCGGTTCCGCGCTCTTCTCCCGTTTCGAATCCCGCGGCAACGCCGACTATGCCGACCGACTGCTCTCCGCAATGCGAAAGCAGTTTGGGGGACACGAGGAAAAGCGTGGCTGACCCGGCGGCAGACGAGCCTGTACAGTCCGACGCGCTGGTCTTTTTCGGCGCGACGGGAGACCTTGCCCGAAAGCAGATCTTTCCTGCCCTCTATGCCATGGCGAAGCGAGGCACATTGAAGGTGCCGGTGGTCTGCGTCGCCCATTCGGGGTGGGACCTGGAGCGGCTGCAGAAGTACGCGCAGGAGAGCATCGAGCAGTCAGGTGCGATCGACGACCATGAGGCGATCGATCGCCTGATCGCGCTCCTCAAGTACGTCGATGGGGACTACGCCGAGGCGAGCACTTTTACGGCTCTCAAAGCGGCGCTGGGCGCAGTCCGCCATCCCGCCCACTACCTGGCCATCCCTCCGTCACTCTTCGCCACCGTCGTGGAGGGCCTTGGGAAGACCGACCTGGCCAAAGGCGCTCGCGTGATCATCGAGAAGCCCTTCGGCCGGGATCTCAAATCCGCTCAGAAGCTCAACCGCATCGTCACCTCGGTGTTCCCCGACGAGTCCATCTTTCGCATCGACCACTTCCTCGGTAAAGAGGCCGTGGAGAACATCCTCTACTTCCGCTTCGCCAATTCCTTCCTCGAACCAATCTGGGACCGCCAGCAGATCGCCAGTGTCCAGATCACGATGGCCGAGGACTTTGGCGTCGACGGGCGGAGCAAGTTCTATGAAGGCGTTGGCTGCCTGAGAGACGTGGTCGAGAACCACCTCTTCCAGGTCATCGCACTGCTCGCGATGGAGCCGCCGTCCAGCCTTGAGCCCGCCGCACTTCGCGGCGAAACCGCGAAAGTGTTGAAGTCCATGCGTCCGCTAGCCCGGCGCGATCTTGTCAGGGGGCAGTTCCGGGGCTACCGGAGCCTCCCTGGAGTCGCCCAGGATTCGGACGTCGAAACGTTTTGCGCGCTGCGACTTGAGATCGACACGTGGCGATGGGCCGGGGTGCCGTGGTATGTCCGCGCTGGGAAACGTTTGGCGATGACCGCGACCGAAATCCTCGTTGAATTCCGGCACCCTCCCAAGCAGTTCTTTGCTGACGCCGCCTCGAGCACCGAAAGGGCCAACTATCTTCGCATCAGGATAGCGCCGCGCCCAGCGATCGCTCTCGCCGCCCGGATAAAACGGCACGGGGAAGGGTTCGTCGGGGACCAGCGTGAACTCTACTTGCAGGACTCTCAGCCTGGCGTGCAATCCGCCTACGAACGGCTGCTCGGAGATGCGATGGCCGGCAACGGCGCCCTGTTTGGGAGCAGGGAAACGGTCGAGGCGGCGTGGGCAGTCGTCGATCCAATCCTGAGAAATCACCGTCCCGTCGAACAGTATGAGCCGGGGAGCTGGGGCCCG
>JBDTVB010000456.1:0-2516 GCA_040007415.1 Anaerolineaceae bacterium | reverse complement strand
GAGCTGTACTTTCGAGCGTTGCCCAACAGGTTGACAAGGATGTGTCGCACGTAGTCCGCGTTGGCACACACCGGCAAAAGGCTTTCCGGGGCTGTCAGCACGACCTGGTGGCCCGGGAACTGGTCGCACTGGTCCGCGACAATCGCCTCAATAATCCTGCGGAGAAGTTGGGGTTCAAGTTCTGGCGCACCGCGGTTCTCGACGTATGCAAGCGTCAGCATGTTCTCCACGATCACTGCTAGCTGTTCAGCCCCACGTTCAATGTCTATCAGCGCCTGAGCGCGGTCTCCCGCGGATATCGCGTCCCCATGCCGCCTGAGGACGTTCGCTGTGCCCTTCAGGGTTGTCAATGGCGTTCGCAGTTCATGCGAAACCAATCCGAGGAAAGCATCCTTTGCCTTCAAAGACTCGGTCAGATTGTCGTAGAGCCGTGCGTTTTCGATGGCCATGGCGATCCGTCCGGCGAACGCTTCCGCGAGTGCGAGGTCGTGGTGATCAAGTCGTCTTTCAGATTCGGCGGTGACCAGTGTGAGGGCCCCGAGCGAGCGGCCCCGGTGTCTTATTGCCACAATCAGGGAAGACTTGAAATCAAAGGGTTCCAGCACAGCCTTCAGTTCTGGCCGCTGCTCCACCAACGCCGCAATCAACGGTTCCGCGCGTTCAATCAACTCGCTCCGACCGGTGCGCATCACCCGTTCATGTAGTGGTTCTTGAAGCGCGGGAACACCGGCTTGAGCGCGCGCGGTGGCCGCCATCGCCATCCTTTGGGGATCAGCGTTCGAAAAGGCAACCAGCCGCGATCCAGCCTCCTCGTCGAACAGGTCGATCTTGCACCAGTCGGCCAGGCGGGGAACGGCGAGTTCAGTAATTCTGGTGAGCGTCGCGTCTAGTTCAAGGCGTTCTGAGAGCACACGGCCTGCATCATCCAGAAATTCGCTCACCGCTTCCCGCCGCTTTCGATCATCGATGTCAACATTCGCGCCAACCCAGCCAACGACCCGGCCGTTGACCGTCACCGGCACCGTTCGGGCCATGTGCCACCGGTACGAACCGTCGCGACGGCGCAGGCGCATCTCGACCGTGTAAGGGCTGCCTTCGTCTTGGCCTTGCTTTGCTGCTGCCCGCATCGAGTGACTGTCCTCCGGGTGAGCCCCTACGCCTCTTCCAGCCAGCACCTCTTCACGCGTGTAGCCGGAATACTCGAGCCAATGCTCGTTCACATATTCCAGTTGCCCATCCTGATCGAGCTTGTAGACGTGGCAAGGGATTGTGTCGAGCAGAGTGCGCATGCGCTCTTCGCTCAGCTCCAGCGCCTGCCGAGTGTTCCGTTCCTCAGTTTCATCGAGGCAGACGCCAACATAGCCCTCGAACCTGCCGTCAGCGTCGAACTGCGGGCTCCCGCTGTCGTGCAGCCAGCGATAGACGCCGTCGCTTCGCAACTTGCGGTAGTTGGCGGAGTAAGGCAGCCGCCCGTCAAACGCCTCGCGCCAACTCTCTAGCACGGCGGCAAGATCTTCCGTATGGATGCCTTGCCGCCAGCCATCTCCAAGCTCCGCCTCAAGCGACCGCCCGGTGAACTCGAGCCATCGGTGGTTTACGTACCTGCATCGGCCTTCTGTGCCAGCAAGCCAGAGCATCACGGGCGCACAGTCGGCCATCGCGCGTATCTCCATCGCGGGGGAATCGGCGGCGGACAGCACAGGGCAATCTCCGACAATCAAGCTCTACCCGGCGTAAAAACCGCCGCGTTTGCAGTAGGTCGCAAGATCTTGAAGCCGTCTAAACTGGTTTGTCAACGCTCCGAAGGCTCGACGGAAGGGAGGACGGGCTCGACCGGACGGGCGACCTCGACAGTCGCCCTCTGCTCACGAGTGGCCCCCCGTAACACCGCCTGGCTCATGATTTGCTGAGCAACCGGGTCCCTCGATTCGGCGAGGGTGGCGTTGATCTCCGCACCGAGCAGCAGCATCAGGTTGCTCAGGTAGAGCCACGTCAACAGCACCACCACGCCGCCGAGCGTCCCGTAAGTCTTGTTATAGGACCCAAAGTTCGCCACGTAGAGCCCAAAGGCGATTGCCGTCATTAGCCACACGAGGGTGAACGTCACCGCTCCCGGACTCACCCATCGGAACGGCACATCAATGTTCGGCGCCATCCAATAGACAAGCCCGACGGCGAGCATCACCAACACGATGACGATCGGCCAGCGCGCCAGCGCCACCGTCAGTTCGAATGCGCCCCCAGCTCCTAACGCGCCGGCGATGTCGCTGCCAAACGCCTGGGTGGCCACGAGCAGCGCGAACGACCCAAGGATGCAGACGCTTCCCGCAACTGTCATCGCGAGGGCAAGACTCGTCGACTTCCAGAATGACCTGGTCTCGGGCACGTCGTGAACTCGGTTCAACGCCTTGATGAGCGACTTCACCGCGCCGGACGAAGCCCAAATCGCGCCGATGATTCCGATCGAGAGCAGGCCGCCGCTGCGCGAATCCAACACCCCGCGTACTTGGTCCTGG
>JBDTVB010000455.1:0-2526 GCA_040007415.1 Anaerolineaceae bacterium | reverse complement strand
GTGTACCAGCGGGCGAGCGGCGTGTCCTGGCTGTAGCCCAGCGCACCATGCAGTTGGATAGCGGTGTCCACCACCTTGTAGACCATATGCGCCAGGAAGACTTTTGCGATCGAGTTCTCCTGGCGGAGGTCCATCCCCTTTTCGGCCTTGTAGGCGATGTGCAAAAGCATCAGCCGGGCCATGTAGAGTTCGCTGGCGCAGTCCGCCAGCATCCACTGCACGCCCTGCCGGCTGGAGAGAGGCTGCCCGAAGGTTGAGCGGCTGGTGACATGCTTCGCGGCCATGTCGAGCGCGCGCTGGGCCATTGCCACGTTGTGCATGCCGTGCCGCAAACGCCCATAGGCGAGCCGGTGCTGGCCCATGTTGAAACCCTGACCCTGGCCGCCTAGTAAGTTCTCGTTCGGCACGATCAGGTCCTGGATTTTGATCTCGGAGTGCCCGCCGCCAAGGATGTGGGACAGCGGCCCTTCGATCGCCATCGTCTTGATGTCACGAACGATCTGGTAACCCGGGTTCGGCAGCTCAACGATAAATGTGCTGAACTGCTGGTGCCGCGGAGCATCGGGGTCCGTCTTCGCCATCACCACCGCAATATCGGCCACGCTGGCGGCGCTGCTGAACCACTTTTCGCCGTTCATCACCCAGTGGTCGCCGTCGCGAATAGCGCGGGTCTGCATGCCCGTTGCGTCCGCACCCGCAGCCTTCTCGGTCATGGAGTAGCAGATGCGCTTGTCGCCGTTCAACAGTGGCTTGAGGAACTTCTCCTTCTGGAAGTCAGTGCCGTGCGTGAGGAGGGTGAGCATGGTCGCATCGTCCGGACCCTGCGTATTCATGGAGAGCGCGCCAAGGTAGCTTTCGCCGAGCTCCATCTGGACCAGCGCATTGGCCAGCGGCCCCAGACCCATGCCGCCGTACTCCTTGGGAATGAACGGGCACCAGAGCCCCTGGGCGCGGGCCTTGGCGCGCAGCTCGCCCAGCACTTCCTTGTAGGGCCGCGTCTGGAGCGATTCCTCAGCCGGGATGCACTCTTCTTGCACCCACTTCCGGACCTGTTCGCGGATCGCCTTTGCCTCAGTGGGGATTTCGAAATCGATCGCCATGATGGTCCTCCAACCTGTGCTGGTGGGCCGGGGTCACCGGCCGCTGGGATAGCCGCTCAGCGGCAAACGGGGTTGCGCGGCCAGCCCGTTGGCAGGCTAGGTTCGACCGCCAGACACTTCGAGCAGTGCTCCGGTCGTGAAACTGGAGGCGTTCGAAGCGAAGTAGAGCGCCGCGCCCACGATTTCGCCGGGCTCGCCCCCACGCCCGAGAGGGATGGTCGTCTTCGCTCGCTCGTTGAACTCTGCGAGGTCCCACGCCTTCGAAATGTCCGTCAAGAACGGACCGGGGATGATGCAGTTCACGCGCACTTTCGGGCCGAACGCCCGCGCGAAGCCCATCGTCATTGCGTTGACGCCCGCTTTGGCGGCGGCGTAGGGGATGACGTTTGCACCGGGATGGATGGAGGCGGTGCTCGAAACCATAATGATCGAGCCGCCATCCCCTGCCGCCATCCGCGAACCGACTAGCGCGGTCAGTCGAAACGGGCCCTTCAGGTTCACGTCGAGCACCTTGTCGTAGAGCGCTTCGGTCACATCCGCGACCTTGTCGTAGATCGGCGACATCCCCGCGTTGTTCACGAGCACGTCCACACGGCCAAACTCGGCGTAGGCCGCTTCGGCAAGCGCTTCGACCTGTCCCCAATCGCCGACGTGACAGGCAACTGGCAGCGCCCTCCGGCCGGTCGTGCTGCGGACTTCGGCGGCCAACTCCTCGCAGCTGTCCAATTTCCGGCTGGCGATGACCACATCGGCGCCGGCGCGCGCGAAGGCGAGCACCATCTCGCGGCCAAGTCCGCGGCTGCCGCCCGTAACTAACGCGACCTTCCCCGTCAGATCGAAGATTTCAGCGTGCTCCATCGTTCTCCTTCTCCCCGTCCGCGAAGGGGAATGCTACGGCATACCGAGCGACCTCCCAACTTGCGTCCCAATCCGCACGCCAGGGCGAGCCGTCTTCTCCGGCCCGCGGCCAGGTGGCGTCTAGCCTTCTGGCCACCAGCGGTAAGTCCTGAGGTCGGTCTTGCCGCCCGCGTCGAAACACACACCCTCCTCGATGAGAAGGCGGAGCTGCAGATCGGCCGAGATACCACGACTCTTGTACGTGATCTCGCCCCTAACGTTGATGACCCGCCACCATGGCACGTCGCTTTCGTTCGGCAGGTAGCTGAGCGCATAGCCCACAGCGCGCGCCGCGGCTGGCGAACCGAGTTCGAGCGCAACCTGCCCGTAAGTGACAACCCTGCCCGCCGGCACGCTGCGGACGAAGTCATAAACGCGATCGTAAAACGTCTCGGTTCGTCGGCCTGTAGGGTTCTGCGGCATTCGCCCGTATTATCTGCACTCACCATGACCGAAGCACCACCAGCCGCGCTCACCGGGACCCGCGTCATCAGCGCGGGCCAGATCCTTGCCGCCCCTTTCTGCGCCA
>JBDTVB010000454.1:0-2526 GCA_040007415.1 Anaerolineaceae bacterium | reverse complement strand
CGCCGGACGGCCCGACGATCGCTACGAGTTCCCCCGGGTAGAGCACGAGGTTGATCTCCTGGAGCAGCTTCTTGCCGTTCTTGACCTCCCGAAGAAGATCGCGCACCACCACGCCGATGCCACGGTTCGATTGGAAGAGTTTGAGCGTGCCATCGTGAAGGAACAGCCGGACAGAGCCGAGGCGGATGACGTCACCTTCCCGGAGCTCCGCTTCGGTAATGCGCTCCTGATTACGAAAGGTGCCACCCGCGGTCCCGAGGTCGACGATTCGGTAGCCTTCGCTGGTGCGCCGGATTTCGGCGTGAAAATCGGCGACCCCAGGAGAGTCAAGGACGATGGTGTTGGCGGCTTCACGGCCCAGAGAGATTCGATCCTTCGCGTCAGCGAGTGCGACGAGGTTGAAGGCATCGTTGCCGAACAGTTGGCTGGCACCCGAGCGGTGTTCGCTTACCCGCGAAATAGCGGAGCGAAGGGCGGGAAAGCGGTCTGCAAGCTGGCGGAACGCGAGCAGCGAAAGTTCGAGCAGTTCGCAATCTGCGGTTGCTGCCGCGGAAGCGGTGCGCGCCACACCGAGGGCAAGGGCCATCTCCCCGAAGAACTGCCCTGGGCCGGGTTCAGCAATGACCACACGGCCCGACCCCTCTCCGGAGTAGAGGAGGACGCGACCAGAATCGATGAAGAACATTGCATCGCCAGGGTCACCTTCGGCGAACAGCTGCGTGCCCGACTCGACCTTCCGCGCCGTGAGTGCCGCCGCAAGAGCCGACATTACCGCCGAATCAAGGCCGCGAAAGAGCGGGACCCGGCGGACGCTTTCAATGAAGGGCGTGCTTTCCAGCGGATTGTTCTCGAGCGTCATAGCACCTGACCACAGGGGATAGCCGGCCCCGTCATGGGCCGCCCTCAAGTCGGCGGATAGTAGCACAGGCTTACGATTCCAGCGCACCGAACTCCTGGCCCCGGAGGGCGGTGTACGTCGTGACGTTCTGGAAGCTCGATGGAACGTCACTGGCTCGAATTGGGGCTCCGCTGAACCTGCGCGATATCGGTCGCTGGCGCGGCGATCACTTCACCCCGCCGGGTCGCAGGCTACGTTTTCGGTTTCGCCGTCCACTGCGAGCAGGTGACTTCGTACTCACGGCCGGGAAAGTACTTCGTCCACTCTGCCTCGGTCAGGTTTCGACCAGCCGCGAAGCAGACTTTCTCCGGCCACTTCGCGGTGTCCAGGTCCCAGATCACGACTGCCTGGTCGCTGACGACAGTCACTTTCGAGCCATCCGCCGATATCCAGGCAGCGTTGGCAGGGCCAGCCGCGGCAAACGTGGATCCGATCTTCTCCTGCTTCTCCAGGTCCCACACTTCCACGATTCCCTCCCCCGGAGGGGAGATGAGGGCGTCTCCCCGGACGACGGCCATGCGCTTCCCATCGGCGGAGAAGGAGAAGTAGACGTACGGCCCCTGGGCAGCCGGCCCGACCCCCTGGAGCGTAAGGAGCGGCTTTGGGTCCGCCTTGCCGAGAGCCTCCGGCTCGAAGAACTTGGCCTCGCCCGTGAAGCGCTCGATGACAAAGACGCCGCCGGGCGTCACGCCGAGGTTCGCCGGCACCACGGTGGGGGTCGTGATCACCGCAACGGGCGGGCTCGCAGCGATGTCCCAGAACTGGATGAAGCCGACGCTGTCATAGACCATGAGCAGCGGTTCGTTCCCAGCGCGAGGCACAAAGGCGATCTCGTAGGACCAGCCGTTGACCAGCGGCTCAGCGGGTCCGCGCACGGCGAACTCGCTTTTCAAGGTGAGGCTCGTGCTGCCAACCTGCCAGACCTGGACGCGGTTTGCGGGCAGGCTGAGCGCGATTAGCGGCTGAGTAGGATGGAACGCAAGCAGCACACCAGGGGTGAATTGGCTCGGATTGGGCACGGCTATCGGCTCGCCGATCGGCTTCCCAGACGCGGCGTCCCACACAATCACTCTAGCGGCGCATCCGACCGAGATAGTCGGGCAGTCCCCGTGGACGGTGGCGAAGCTGCGGCTGTCACTACTCACCGCGACTGGCACCGGACGCTCGCGGTAGAGTGCGCCTGGCGGCCCCGTCGAACCAGCCGACCGGTTGAGCAGGGTGAGTCCGGGCAAGCTCCAACGCGACCAGGACCCGTCCGGCGCTTGTTTCACGAACCACGACCCGTCGGGTGCGACGGCCGCGCGTCCGGCGCCGGAATCGTAGGAGTAGGCCGTGACAAGCCCGGCGCCCGTGAGATCCCACTGTTCGATGACCCCGCCCGCGGGCCGCGTAAAGAGCGTTCGCTCGCCAGCACCATAATCCGCGCGAATAACGTCCGGGGAAAGAGTTGGGAAGGACGCACCGATAGCTTCAAAACCGGGAAGACGGAAGATCCCCGCTTGCCCTCCGAGTAAGGACGTTGCGATGCGGTTGCTCGTTGAGTTGAAGTCTGCGGTGGACGAGTTGGACCCGGCGAACGCCCTCGCTTCCACGAGGGTTCAACTCAAAAAGGTGTGTGTCATGTCTCT
>JBDTVB010000453.1:0-2529 GCA_040007415.1 Anaerolineaceae bacterium | reverse complement strand
ACATCATCAATGTCCGCGGCTTCGGCTACATGCTGGAACGACGCCTCAGCCGCCGCGAGGGCGCCCGAGAGGCGGACGCAGCCTAGTTCGTGGCGCGTTGTTCGCGCCACCCATCAACTCCCACTCCGCTGCTCGCCGAGATGCGAAATGGTAGAGTGGGTACTATGCATGACAGCCTTTCCGCCGCCCTCAACCTCTCTGGTGCCCGGCCCGCACTTCGCAACGCGCAGGCCGTCCGACAGCAGATCGACGCCCTTGTCCGCCTTGCGGTATTCGGGGACACCGAGGAGCAGACACTCGCGCGTTACGCGATTCACGCGGCTGCTCCAGAACTCGGAGCGGTGCCGTCGTCCATTGCGGGCCTCTACTCCGCTCGGGGCCGGGGGGAGTTCTCGGGATTCACCGTCCCGGCCGTCAACATCCGTGGCATGGCGTATGACATGGCACGGGCGCTGTTTCGGGCGATGAAATCGACAGGGGCGGCAGCGACGGTCTTCGAACTCGCTCGCTCCGAGATGGGCTACACCTTCCAGGAGCCTGCCGAACTCGCAGCGGTGGTACTCGCTGCCGCGATCGCGGAAGACTACGCCGGCCCGGTGTTCATCCAGGGCGACCATTTCCAGGCCAACGCCAAGAAGTTCGCAACCGACCCCGAAGGCGAATCAACTGCCCTCGAGGGGCTCATTCGTAAAGCCGTCGCCGCCCAATTCTACTGCATCGACATTGACGCTTCGACGCTTGTCGACCTCAGCTTCGAAAAGGTGGCCGATCAGCAGAACCCAAACGCCCGGTTGACTGCCCGCCTTGCGAAACTCGTCCGTGAGCTAGAGCCCCGCGGCGTTGCGATCTCGATCGGTGGCGAGATCGGTGAAGTGGGCAAGAACAACAGCACCGTCGAGGAACTTACAACCTATGTGGACGGCTTTCGCGCCCTAGTAGGCGCCGAGATGGAGGGCATTTCAAAAGTCAGCGTGCAGACCGGTACGACCCACGGAGGAATACCGCTCCCGGACGGTTCGATCGCATCCGTTGCCATCGACTTCGAGACCCTTCGCGAACTGTCGGAAGTGTCTCGTCACAAGTACGGCATGGCTGGTGCTGTCCAACATGGCGCGAGTACCCTTCCGGACGAACTCTTTCATCGGTTCCCGACTGTCGAGACGGCGGAGATCCATCTGGCCACTGGCTTCCAGAACATCGTGCTCGACCACGATGCGTTCCCAACGGAACTACTCGCTGAGATGCGCGCGTACGCTGATCGCGATCTGGCTGATGAGCGCAAGGCCGGCGAGACTGACTCCCAGTTCTTCTACAAGACGAGGAAGAAGGTATGGGGACCCTTTAAGCGACAGACCTGGGACCTGCCCACGGACATTCGCACGGTGCTCGGGCAGACCCTCGAATCCAAGTTCGAATTCCTCATCCGCCAGTTGAAGGCTAACGATACCCGCGAAATCACGCTTCGTTACGTCACCCACAAACCTGTCGAGGTTCAGCCGCCCAAGTCCGCTGTCAGATCCTGAGCCAGGGCAATCTTTACCTTCGCTTCGGCACAGAGGGACTACGGTGGATCACACAAGGAGAGTGCCGGCATGAGAGTACTAGTTGTAGAAGACGAAGAAGCGATCGCCAGCGCGATCGAAAGAGGCCTCCTCAAAGAGGGCTACGCCGTCGACAAGGCGAGCGACGGCCAGGAAGCGATCGAGAAGGCCAGCATCAACAACTACGATGTTGTCTGCCTCGATCTGAACCTGCCGAAGGTCGACGGGCTGGAAGTTTGCCGACGGCTCCGTGAGGATCGTTTCTCCGGCGGGATCATCATGCTGACCGCGCGTAGCTCCATCAAGGAACGAATCGAAGGCCTGGACCACGGCGCAGACGACTACCTGGTCAAGCCATTCGCGTTCAGCGAACTGAAGGCCCGGATCCGCGCGGTGACCCGCCGTGAGGGGGGCGTGCGTGAGCCGGTATTGAGTACCCGCGGCCTGGAATTGGATCCAAACACGAACCGGGCGAAGCGGGACAGTCACGACATCCACCTGACGCCCAAAGAGTTCGCGCTGGTTTACTACCTTGCCCGTCACGAAGGGCGGGCAGTTCCGCAGGAAGAACTCCTCGAACACATTTGGGATGAGCACGCCAACCCGTTCACCCAGACTGTGAAAGTGCACATGAACAATCTCCGGCGCAAATTGAACGAGGGCTTCGAGGAACAGCTCATCGAGACCATCCGAGGGAAGGGTTACGTCCTCTAGGGTGCACATGCCGCAGTTTACGAAGACTGTGCGCTTCCGCCTCACTGTCTGGTATTCCAGTCTGTTGCTCGTCTTCGGGGTGGCGTTCGTGGTCGCTCTCAACATCGCTGTGCGCTTGGACCAGCCCAATGTTGTGTTCTCCTACGGGAGCGTGAACGAAATCGAGTGGCAGCCAGTACGGAACGGCCCAGGGCAGGCGATCAGCGGCTTCACCCCAGTCGTCACGCCGCGGCTCATCCTGCAGAAGGCCGAAGACCAGCTCTACTCAGACAAT
>JBDTVB010000452.1:0-2530 GCA_040007415.1 Anaerolineaceae bacterium | reverse complement strand
AACAGTGGTGACGGCTGCGACCGTCACGGCTGCGCTGTGGCTCTTCGTCGGAATGTCCCCAGAGTACGCGCTTCTGCTCGGTGTGATGCTGGCGCCGACAGATCCCGTAAGCGTCCTGGTCACCATGAAGGAGCACGGCGTGGCAGGCGGGTTGCGAACGCTGCTCGAGGGCGAGTCTGTATTCAACGACGCGATCGGCATCGTTCTTTTCGTGATCGCATTCGACATCGCCTTCAGTGACGCTGCAGGCCATGACGTGAGCATCGTAAACGTTGCGCGCGAATTCTTCTCCGAAGTTGCCATAGGGGCGACAGTCGGCCTGGTGCTTGGCTTTGCGATCCACCATTTGATGCGGCTTCTCGACGACCGATTCGTTGAGATCACGCTTTCTGTGACGATTTCGTTCGGGGCCTTCCTTATTGCCGATCAGCTCGGTGGTTCCGGCGTCCTCGCCGTGGTTGCCGGCGGTCTGCTGATCGGCAACTACGGTATGCATCGGGCAATGGCTCCGGCCTCCCAAGCAGCGTTGACGGAGTTCTGGGAGATGGTCGCATTTCTCTTGAACTCGGCGCTCTTTCTCCTCATCGGTCTTCACTTCGAGGCCCAACGTCTATTCGAAGGCCCAACGGCTGCGGCGGTCGGTGTGGGGCTCTGCGGATTGCTCGCCGGGCGAGCGATCTCCGTTTACGGATTGCTCTGGCCTTTCCGCCGCTCACGGGGGGTCGCGGTTCCAAGCGCCTGGCGGCATGCGGTCTACTGGGGCGGTCTGCGCGGGAGTATCCCGGTCGCGCTCGTCCTGGGCCTCACGGGCGCGCAGCGAGAGCTTGATGGCGTGGACGCGGTGGCTGTCGTCTTCGCGCTGGTGCTGCTATCACTCGTTGGCCAGGGCCTCACGTTTGCGCCGCTGCTGGAACGGCTCGATTTGGGTAACAAGGCGGACAGCACGATCGCCGCCGGTCCTCTGTCTGGGCTAGCGGGTTGCGATCCTGGCGGAGGCCTGGGGTAGCAGTATTGGCTGCATGGCGTTCGTGGCGGAGTCGACGCTGGGATTTGAGTGGTTCGTTAGGCACGCGACTGTGGAGGGGCGGCCCGAAGGGCAAATGGGGTAGGGGCCCCGTTTAGCCTCCGGTGTAGCGGCGTGGCCGGCGGCTGGTGGGGTGTGGTTCGATCCCGAAGTGCCGGTGTGACGGAGTATCCAAGTGCCGGAGAACTGCGGACGACAGCCGGGACTCGGAACCCGCCGTTCTATCCCGTGGCGCGGCGTGGCCCTACCCTTGAGCGTGATGACAGAACAGAAGGCGTACGCAGCAGCCGGGGTGGATATCGCAGCGCGAAGCAAGTTCGCGGCCAGCCTCCCGGGCATCCTCGCCCAGGCACGTCGACCGGAGGTCCTGAGCGACGCGGGGCCATTCAGTGGGCTCTTCCGTATGGGTGACAAGTATCGCGATCCCGTACTTTCGGCGAGCGCGGATGGGATTGGCACGAAGGTGAAACTGCTGGCCGCGGCCGACCGGCTGGACCTCTGCGGACCGGACATTCTTGGGCACAGCGTTAACGACATCATGGCCTGCGGCGCCGAGCCGATCTTCTTTCTCGACTACATCGCGGGCAACGGCCTGACCACCCCGCAGAAGCAGACGATCGTCGAAGGGGTGGCGCGTGCCTGCGCCGCGCAGAACTGCGCGCTCCTTGGTGGCGAGACGGCGGACATGCCGGACGTGTACGCGGTTGGCGATTTTGACCTCGCCGGGTTCATCGTGGGAGTGGTGGAACGTGACAAGATCATCGATGGATCGCGGGTGGCTGCGGGCGATGTGCTGATCGGCATACCGAGCTCGGGGCTGCACACGAACGGATTCTCGCTGGCGCGCAAGGCGCTGCACATTGCGGACGGCGAGGCGCGCGAGGAGACTCTCCGCCGCCTTGACGAGCGCGTCCCGCTCCTCGGCGGCCGGACGATGGGTGAGGCGCTGCTCGAAACGCATCGTCCGTACTACCAGATGGTCGCGCCGGTGCTGGATAAGGTTCACGGCATCGCTCACATCACCGGAGGCGGCTATACGGAGAACGTCCCGCGCATCCTGCCGCCGGGCGTGACCGCCGTCTTTGAGACGAAGGCCTGGCCGGTGCTGCCGATCTTCACGATCATCCAGCAGCGCGGCGAAATCTCATCTGAAGAGATGTACGAAGTGTTCAATATGGGCATCGGCCTTGTCCTGATGGTTTCGCCGGACGACGCCGGTGAGGTGATGGCTGCCCTGCCGGAGGCGCTGCGCATCGGCGAGATTCGCGCGGACACCGGCCGCCGGGTCGAATTGCGGGGGCTGTAGAGCGGCAACCGTCACTTCTGGCGCCGCGAAGGCCATTTCCTGAGCATTCGCCCCAGGAATGGTGATAACGATGCGCCCCTTTCTGCTTTCCTCCGCCCTGATCTTGGCCTTTGCAATGGCGGGCTGTAGCTCGAACACGCCCGTGGAGACGCCGGTCGCGCTTTCGCGCGAGGGCTGCGAAGTGAAGCCCACGCCAGCGG
>JBDTVB010000451.1:0-2537 GCA_040007415.1 Anaerolineaceae bacterium | reverse complement strand
GGTCGCGCCTTCACCTTGGGACCATCGCTGGAGGGCGGCTTCGAGGAGTTCCTCGACGACTTTGCAAAAGCTTCTTTCAGCGATGCCAGCTCCGCTTGCAACTCCACGATCTGCCGCCGAAGCTCGGCAATCACTTCATCGCGAGGATCGGTCACGCCGCGATATGATCACGCTGCGGCTCGCTCTGTCGAGTTCGTTCGCATATGATCACATAGGCTCATATAGTGTACCCCGTGAACGGCTACCAGGAGTAACAGGGTGGGCCCGTCACCGGGGTCGACCTTGGAGACCACGCCCAGGCGTCCATCCGCGGTGGTTCGAAGCGCCGGCAGGTACGGGTGCGTCAGCTTCATCTGCTCCACGAGGTGGACATCGCGCGCGATCGCAGGGATCTCCGGCGTGGGAGACGCGGCCAAGCTGCTTGTTTGGTCGTCGGGGAGCAGGTCCTCTTCCGGGGCGGCTTCGTCGACGCCGCAGCCGCTCGCCAGGGACAGCGCCGCGAGGGCACAGAGCACACGCTCGATCGTCGTCGTTTTCATGGTTCGCCTCGTCGAAAGGTACGCGGACATCAAACGAAGGCGCTGGGTGGTGGCCTGATCTGCCTTGGAACCCAGCAGAATTACTGGGCTGATCGGGGCAGATCAGGCGGTGCCCGGGACCGCCCGGCTCCTCCGCGCGAGTGAATCACGAAGGAGCACGGGAGCGCAGGGGTCGTCACGTTCGCTGGATTTCGACTCACAGCGGGTGACGCCCCGATCTCACAGGCCCGTGACCACGACCTGATCGAGGTTCGGACCGTCGCCGATGGACGTGACTCGGATCTTGTTGAGCCCCTTCTTCAACGTGACGTTGATCGCGTTGGTCCCCCAGGTTGTCCAGGCACCGGTGCCACCGAACGGCAGCGTTCCGACGGCCTGATCGTTGACGCTGAGGTTGGATGTCCGATTCGAGGTAGTGCCATTCGCATAACGAAAGGTCAACTTGTAGGAGCCGTAGCGCGGAGCGTCGATCTTGTTCAGCTCGACGATGCTGCCGGCGCCACCGAAGTCCATGAACCCCGTTCCATAGTAGCCGGTCGGGCTGGTCGCCAGTGTGCTGGTCTTCGTCCACGGCATGTCCTCGGCCTGGTAGGTCTTGGCGGCGATCGCGCCGCAGAGGCCGCCGACGTTGCCCCCGCTGCTGGGGGGCGTCGTGTTGTCCTGACACTTCGCCCCGGCTCCGGCGGGCATCGTCACCTGGATCGTGGCGATGTCTCCAATCGACAGCACCTTGATGCTCACGTTCCCTGGCAAGCTGTAGGTGGTCCCCACCGCGAGCCAGGCATCGGTGATGTTGCCGGTCGCCGGGGTGGCGTCCAGCAGATACGCATCCGGGGCGCCGACTGCCGGGTCGTTCGAGGCGTTCAGCAGCACGCGGCTCTGACCAGCGGCGCCGGCAAACTCGCCGGAGCCCGGCTTGCGAAGCTCGAGATAGTAATAGTTGCTCTCGCCGGCGATCGGGATACGCAGGCTGCGCACGCCGCAGCTCCCCTCCGCGGCGCTGAGGTTGAAGACGGCGGAGCCTCCGGCCGTGACATCTTCGCACTTGGACAGGTACCCCGCGTAGCGCTTTTGCATGACGCTATAGTGCCTCCCGCTGCAGGTGCTGCCGCCGTATCCCATCATGTCGAACGTGTTGCCGTAATCGACGTCGGTGCATCCGCTGCGCGAAGCATTGTAAAGTTTGGTGCTGCCACATGCGGTGGAGTGAGCGTGGTAGAAGCCGAGATTGTGGCCAAGCTCGTGCGCGACCGAGGTGCAGTTCTGGAAGTTGTTGTTGTACGTCGATACGCCCAGAGACGTGCCCCCCGGCGGATTCACCGTTCCGTTCGCTATAAAACCACAGTTGTTGCCGGCCCCGATCACATAGGCGATGTTCGTGTAGTTACTGAGGCTGTTTCCCGCGGCCTGGAAGGCGTTGAGCGCCGCCGTCCTGATCGCCGCGGCCTGGGCGTCGGTGGCGCAGTTCGCCGTGCTGATCGACGGGTAGGAGAAGACGTTCCCCTGGAACGTGTCGACCAGACCGGAGTTCTCGCCGATGAACGCGGCGGCGGAGCCCGGACTGTAAGCGGTGATCATCGCCTGGGCCTGGGCGGCGGTGATGGTCGTGGCGCCCACCAGCAGGACCGCGATCTTGTGCGCCTTCGGCGCGCGCACCGTGACGATCTCCTGGCTGGATTGCCCGATCTCGCCGTCCTGCGCGACGCTCGATGGCTTGCGGATCGAGAGCGTGTCGTCCACGGCGATCGCGTGGACGTCGTTCTGGGTCTGCCACGTGCCCGCCACGGAGATCTCATCGCCCGTCTCGAAGGAAGGGGGAGCCCCGTCGAAATAGAGGCGCAACGGCTCGTTGTCCTCGGGGCTCCTTTGCAAGTGATATTCTACCACGCTGCGATGAGAGCTATGACCAGAGCTATGATCAGAGCCGTCGTGAGAGCCATGATCAGAGTTGTATTCATCATACATGGTGACGCTCACCACGACCGTTCCTTTCAGGGC
>JBDTVB010000450.1:0-2543 GCA_040007415.1 Anaerolineaceae bacterium | reverse complement strand
CACCTTGCGCGGCGGCTTGAGGCGCCGACTGGCGGAGGCGTGGCCGTTTTCCGGCCGGTGCCGCACGCGCCAGCCGTCTTGGACTGCCGGGTGCCAGATACCTGGAACGCGACCGCGATTCGGCTCCCGGACGGGCGGACCGTGGCCTGTTCGCTCAGTGACCATCAACCCGGTGAAGTGTTGCGCTCGGAGGAGGTCTCGCCCCGAGGGGCCGGGCGCCACCTCGATTTCATCCGCGAGGGGCGGTACGACGAACAGTACGTTGAAGGGATGACGTGGCAGTTGGCCGAGCGCCTGCTCGAAGTCGAGACGGCCGTCGGGGTCGGGTTGGCGGTGGTGGACGACGAGACCGTGCGCGAAGAAGTACGGCAGGTGGCCGTCAATGGCCTCGCCGATAGCGCGCGGGTGACGGTGCGGCGAACGGGTACGCTCACGCTGCGTGCCGTCTTGCCGCCGAGCGACTCGGTGGGGGTCGAACTGCTGGTGCCAGTGGAGGACGGCGCAACGGGAACCGCAGAGACGGGTGTTTCCGCCACGTCCAACTCGATCGCCAATGGGACCTACGAGGTGAAGCTCCGAAGAGGCCGCCTGGAAGTTCGCGATTGGCAGAACGGCATCAAGTTGGGCGCGGTCAACCTTTTTGTGAGCGAAGGTGACCGCGGCGACGAATACGACGCCGATATCCTGCCAGATGCCGTGCTTCAGCCGGTGTTGACCGAACTCGTGGAAGTCGGGCACGACGCGGTTTCGGCGTGGCTGCGCTATATGACCGTGCTCGAGGTTCCCCTTCGCCTCAACGCAAAGCGCACGCAACGGGCGAAGAAGCGGGCGACGCTTGTGCCGATCATGACGACGGTCACGCTCTGGGCCGGGGTGCCGCGCATCGATTTCCATGTGAGCGTGGAGAACACGGCGGAGGACCACCGGTTGCGCGCGCTCTTCCCGCTGCCGTTCACGGTCGAGCGGGCGATTACTGAGAACCAGTTCCACGTGGCCGAACGCGAACTGACGCCGCCGCCTTGGAACGGCGTGAGCCCAGAGCAGCCGCCGACCACGTTTCCGCAGAAGACGTTCGCTGCGTTCGAAAAGAACGGGGAGGGGCTCGCCGTCTTCAACAAGGGCTTGCAGGAAGGCGAAGTAGTCACGAACCGGGACGGGGAGCAGGCATACGCGCTTACGCTCCTGCGTTGCGTCGGCTGGCTTTCGCGGCCTGACCTGGTCTCGCGGCGGGGAGGCGCGGGGCCAACCATCGCCACCGTGGACAGCCAGATGCTCGGATCGCACGAGTTCGACTACGCACTGACATCGTATCGCGGCGGCTGGCGCTCCGCGCGCGTGCAGCCGCTGGCCCATTCGTTCGCCTACCCGCCGATCGCCTGGGCCACGAACGAACACGACGGTTCAGCCGGGCAGTCACTACCGCTCGCGCGGTTCGGGAGCCCCGGTGTGGTGCCATCCGCCATGCAGCGCAGCGACCTTGACGGCTCACCGCTGCTGCGCGTCTACAGTTCGAACGAGAGTGGCGCAGAAGCGGTCATCGAAGTGCCCGTCGCCGGGAACGGCGCGACGCTCGTCAACCTGATGGAGGAGCAGACCGGCGAGGTGTCCGTCAACGGCGGCTGGCGATTCCCGCTGAGGCCGTGGGAGATC
Source organism: Anaerolineaceae bacterium (assembly GCA_040007415.1). Taxonomy (GTDB): domain Bacteria; phylum Chloroflexota; class Dehalococcoidia; order Tepidiformales; family Tepidiformaceae; genus PNKC01. Next base: position 893 of record JBDTVB010000450.1, on the reverse strand, counting down.
GCGACGGTGCGGTTCGGGCGGCGAGGGTGAAGCCGATTCGGCTCTCCTCTCACGCCAGGACTTGCCGACAGGGATTTCGATGGCGACTTCCGCGAAAATGCCGGACTCTGTGCCGTGCCCGATGCTGCTACCGGCTTGCAATGGCGCGTGGACGTCGTTGCCCGGCTGGTTCGAATCGTGAGACTCACACGGACGAACGGAGCGACACATGAGCAGGGAATCTCCGGAATACGAAAGGCAAATAGTGCTGACGCTCCGGCCTCTGTTCGCGCTTATCGCCCGGAGAATCGCGGCTCGCGCTTCTCGACGAACGCCAGTGCTGCTGCCTTGTGGTCTTCGGTCTGGCCACTGGCGATCATGTTCTCGGCTTCGCGCGTGAGCGCTTCACTGAACGAATTGGTTGCGCCGTAGGTGAAGTTGTCCTTCATCCGTCCGTAGGCCAATGTTGGGCCCTCGGCCAGGCGGCGAGCGAGCGCCATCGTTTCGTCCATCAGCGAATCGTGCGGGACGACCTTCGTCACGAGCCCGAGTTCGAGGGCGCGCTGCGCCGGGAAGATCTCTGACATGAAGTAGAGCTCCTTGGCCTTAGCCGGGCCAACCAGCCGCTGCAGCAGCCAGGTCCCGCCGAAGTCACCACTGAAGCCAACTTTGGCGAAGGCCGTGGTGAAGCGTGCCTGGTCGCTGGCGACACGCAGGTCGGCGGCGAGGGCAACGCTCAGCCCCGCACCGGCGGCCACCCCGTTGATCGCTGCGATCGTTGGCTTCGGCATCTCCTGGAGCAGCCTCGAAACTTCTTCCTGCTGACGAAGCCCGGCAGAGGGCGTGCTTCCAACGGCACCTTCGCGCCGGCCGCCTGAAGCGTTGCCCTGGGCCATCGCCTTCACATCGCCACC
>JBDTVB010000449.1:0-2544 GCA_040007415.1 Anaerolineaceae bacterium | reverse complement strand
CTTGAGGCGTCAGCTCCTTCGGCGCGGTCGCCGTGGCGTCTGTCGTCCCGGTTGCTGCCGCGCTAGGCGCCGCAGTGGTTTTCGGCGTGGCATCGCCACCCCCGCAGGCGGCCGCCGCCACGATTAATGCCCCTAAGCCAGCCAGCAGCACCAGCGAACGACAAGCCATCTGACACACCCCATTTTGAGTGCGCGAATAATACCAGAGCACAGTGGACGCCGTTCGCCGGGCTTGCGAAGGCGACCATGGCTGGTGAGATGTCTCGTTCGGCGGCCGCCCTAGCCACGCGCGTCTCACCACTGCAGACAAAGTGGTTCTGCTCTGCCTGCACGGCCTCCTTCCTCGCTGACGCCGCCGAGGATCCGCAAGGCCAGTCACGTGACACTGCGGACGACCTGGCGGACAGGAGATGAGTACTGACGAAGGGCGGGCAGAACTGGCATACCTAATGCGCGCCCTTTCGCTCCAGAACACGCTTCTTAACGAAACGGAGCCCTGATCAGCGGCGGATCGATGACCCCGCTCGGGCGCGCCCAGCTGCCGGACAGTCAAGCAGCCCTTCCCGCGCCAGCAGGTCCGCTACCTGGGCCGCCAGGCCGTCCCCGGACTATCCTGCCATTCGCCATCGCCGAGTTACTCGGCTGGCCGGCTATCGAAAACGCCATTGATGTCGGGATGGAAGGCGGACGGCTGGCGGTGCGGGTTCGCGCCAGGGGCGGACGACTGATCACGTACGGTCTGCCCGCACTTGCAATCCTGGTGGCTGTAGGCCGCCGCCGGCCTGGTCGATCACTGTTACAAGATGGTCAACGCGAGCAGCTACGAGCGCGCCACGGTTGTTCACACCGCGCTCGCGCACGTCCAGCGGAAAAGTTCGGAAGCGGTTGGATATGGGTGGACCGTTTCAGCAACCTGGCGCGCGGTGAGACCGTGCTGGATCGCGAGGCAGGCTTCGCCGACCAAAGTGCTCCCCCGCGCACACACGAAATGGGCGCCGATGAGCACGCCTGTCTTCGCCTCGACGATGACCTTCGCGAACCCGTCCGGCTGCGATGTTGTACGGAACCAGTCGAAGTCGGCTGCATCAAGGCGTCTGACGACGATCTCGACGCCGGCTGCCCGCGCGTCCTGCTCCGTCAGACCCGCGTGACCGACCTCCGGATCGGTGAAGATGGCCCAGGGCACAATTGTGTCGGGAATCGGCTCGCAGGCGGCTTGTTCGATGTGCTTGGCGATGTGATGTGCCTGGTAGCTGGCGTAGTGAGTGAACTGGAACTTGCCCGTGATGTCGCCGGCGGCCCAAATGCCCTCGACGTTCGTCTTACCGCAAGGGGAAATGGAGACATAGCCGCGCTCGTCACGCTCGATGCCGATCTCCGCCAGGCCTCCTGGGACCTGCGGGGTGCGGCCCGCAGCAACAAGCAGGTCGTCGAAGATGGCGCGACCATTGCTGGTCTCGATCGTTACGCTGCCATTCTCGGCGCGGTCGACTCGTTCGATCTTCGCGCTCGTCTCCACACGCATGCCATCGCGTTGGAGGAGCTTGGTGAGTTCGAGCGAGACCTCGACATCCTCAGTGGCGGCGATGCGCTCGCCAACTTCGAAGATGGTTACCTCAGACCCGAGACGGAGAAAGCTCTGTCCAAGTTCGAGCCCGATCGATCCTCCACCGACGACCGCGAGCTTCGCTGGGAAGCGCGGGAGCCCGAAGATCGTCCTATTGGTCTGTGGTTTCGCCTCGGCGAGTCCAGCGATCGGCGGAAGGCTCGGCGCGGTGCCGGTGGCGATTACGATGTCTTTCGCGTTCAATACCTGACCTGCGACCTCGACGCTCTTCGGCGCCCGAAAGCGCGCCTCGCCCCAGAACAACTCGACCCCATCGGCCGCGAAGCCCCCGTCAGAGTCGGTGCCGCGAACCAGCAGCTGGATGGCTTCGACGCGGGAGACGACCTCTCTCCAGGACAGACCCTGAGCGGCTGCCCGCCTCGAGATGTCGATCAGCGCTTTGCTGGGCACACATCCGTCGTTCAGGCACTCGCCCCCGAGATGAGTGTTCTCTACGAGGGCGACCCGCATGCCCTTGCGACCGAGGGTGCGAGCGATGTTGTCGCCGGCGGAGCCGTCGCCGATGACGATTAAGTCGAAATCGAGTGTTTCTGAGGACAACAGTGCGATCTCCATGGAACCGGGATAGGCGACCTGAACTATAGTCGTGCCGCCGGCCAGGTACGGCGAGAGGCATCATCGCAGTCTAGGCGGTTGGGCGAGCGCGCGGGAGGAAGAATGGTACTCCAGTTACGGGACGTTCGGGCGAAATCTTCGGTGCCCGTCGAGCACTACGAAGGCCACAACGCGGGTAGGCCGCGAGTGCGACACAGAGCCCCCAGCCTGTGATAGGCTCGCTCGGGGGTGAATCGATGGATCCTAAAGCTCAGTTAGTCTTCTTCCTGCTCGCCGTGGCGTGCTTCGTGGTCTCGGCCGTCTGGGACGTGGAAAAGTCGACGCCGCGCACACTCCGCGCCGTGAATCTGCTAAGCCTCGGG
>JBDTVB010000448.1:0-2548 GCA_040007415.1 Anaerolineaceae bacterium | reverse complement strand
CCGGCGTCTTCGCCCGGACATGAGCGCCGCCGTCTATTCGGCGAGCGTCTACGCGGTGGCTGCCGCTGTCCTCTGGGCGTTGGTCGCCGTCTTCCGCCCGGAAGTAACGGGATTCGGTGCGCAGGCGTGGACGTTCATGGTCCTTCTCGCGCTGGTGCCGCAGGTCATTGGCCACACGGCGTTCAACTGGGCGCTCGCGCATTTCCGCGTGGTGCGCGTGAGCCTGGCCAATATGGGGGAGCCCGTAGCAGCGACCCTGCTCGCCGTGCCCATCCTTGGTGAACGGCCCACGGTGGCCGTGGTCTTCGGTGGCCCGCTCATCCTCGCCGGGGTTGCGATCGGACTCTTCGGACGTCCCCGCATCCGGCGTGGGCGCCAATTGCCACTGCGCCGGGGCTAGCGCCTCCTCCGCTGCGTGAGCGCGACCGTCGAGAGGTCTGGCGTGGTTGCGATGGCCGCGCGGATGTCCCCCTCGTGCGCTGAATCGTGGTGGGCCCACTTCGCGAGGTATGCCCGCAGACCCCACCGCAGCGGTTCGCCCCAGCGGTCCACAGCACCCGCGATGTGGACGCCGGCTTCGAGCATGGTCGCGTCCAGCGTCACGAACGCCGATTCGACGCCGCCCCTCGCGTCTGCGGCCACCTCGCGCAGCGCTTCGAGGGAAAGCCCGGCAAATTCCTGCAACGGCGCCTCGCGGCGGCTGAGCAACTCCGTCACATCTTGTGTGGCGCCCACCCAGACCGTCGCGCGCCCGGCGGCCACCGTCCGCAGTAGATCCTGGAGCAGGTCATCAGCGGAGGCGACATGCGCCAGCTGGTCACGCACGTCCCAGCGCGAGCCTGCCGCCGCCCGCGACCAGTACTCTTCCGGCAGCACATCCAGCAGGCCGTCCAGCGAGAGCCGGGCCGAGCGCGCCCGCTCAAGCAGCACCTGCACCTCGGGCAGGATCACTCTGCGTCCACCAGTGGCCCGAGCCGTGAATCGATCGCCGCTCGCGCTTCCGGGTAAACCTCGCCGAAGCCGCGCAGGAGGCCGAAGCAGCCCGAGATCATCATGTCCCCGAACGGCGCCGCGAAGTACGGATTGAGCGTTGTCTGGCGGATTTTCCCGCGTTGAGGGCCGGTCACCGCGACCATCGTTGGCAGCTCTGCACGGACGAGCGAGCGATCCGCATGGTAGGCACCATGGCCCTTCGAGCCGAACACCTCGGCGTGCTCAAGCTCACCGCTCGACATCCGTTCGGTAAGACGCACGATCTGGGCGGCCGAAAGCTCACCCGTGTGGTGCTCGAACAGGCTGGCGATCTTGCGGCCGCGCAGGTGGAAACCCAATAGGTGCATGTTGCCCAGGTTGAGCACCACGCGCTCCTCTTGGTCTGCAACGAACTCATCATGGATCGCGCCGAAGGCGGCCGCCGGGCCTGTGTCCATAAAGGCCACGGGCATTTCGTCCCCGGCCGACTCAACCATCGCCCTCGCTCGTGTGAGATATTCCGGCAGGTCTTCGGGGCGGGAAGCGAAGGCCAGCAGGTCGTTGCGGCGCTCGACGGTGCGGCGGAGGTGTTCGAAGCGAAAGAGGCGGTCGCTGACCCCTGGGGGCGCGGCACCGTGATCCAGGCAGCCAAGCGCGAGACCATCGAAGTTCGTCTCTACCTCAAGCGCCGCCAGCGCCGTGCGGATTGCCTCAAGGTCGAGGTCGCGGAGGCGCACGTGCTCAGCATCGACTCCACGCAGCTCGTCTTCGGAGACGAGGGTGACCCCCATCGCCTGGACCTGCGCGAGGTCGTCGTCGAGCGTCTGGGCGGCCTGCGGCGTGGCGTAGGCTTTGCCGCCGCCCCGAAGGTGATCTTCGAGTGCCCAGTTGCCCGGCCCGCCGCCTGCGACCACGCCGGTCAGCGCAATCGCCCGCCCTTCAGCGGACGCCCGCCGGATGCGCGTCGCGGCGATCTGCGTCGCCGAGGGGAGGATCATCTTGACGCAGTTCTCAACCGGCTTCTCGGAATCAAAGAGCAGAATGTCCTGGGTGCCAGTGCCCATGTCGATGGCGAGGATGCGCATAGAGACAGTGTACGGAGCGCGCGCCTGAAGGCACGTCCAGACCGATCGCCACGAAGCGGCAATCGGGCCACGATGAACCCCGAAATGCCAGCGGCTCCGTTGTCGGCACCATTCGCTACCCGAACACTCCTTCCGCCGCGAGGGCCTCGATCTCGTCTTCGTTGAGCCCCGCCCTCGCCAGCACCTCCCACGTGTCCGCGCCAGCCGGCGAGGCGGCGCCTCGCGCCCGGATGTCGGCTCCCCGGACCACGAACGGCACGCCAACCGTCTCTCCCACCCTGCCATCGGCGAGTTCGAGCGGTTGGAACGCGTTCCGCTGCCGAAGCGTGGGGTCGGCAGCTACTTCAGGAAGGCCCACGTTTGGCGCCCAGATGATCCCGGCCGCATCGAGCTTCGGCCCCCAGTGCTCCAGGTCATCCTGCAAGAAGGCGCGCTCGATGAACGCTGCCAGTTCGGCGCCCCGGCTCCGCCGCGCGGCCATGGTCGCATAG
>JBDTVB010000447.1:0-2550 GCA_040007415.1 Anaerolineaceae bacterium | reverse complement strand
GCCATCCTCGCCGTTCGCGTCGTTGTGCTTCGAGTTGAAGCTGACAAGGTCATGCAAGGTGAAGCCGTCATGCGCGGTGATGAAGTTGATACTTGCGTGAGGTTTGCGCCCGCTCTGTTCGTAGAGGTCGCTGCTCCCGGTGAGGCGATAGCCTAGCTCGCCAACTTGGCCGGCGTCGCCCCTCCAGAACTTTCGCAGATTGTCACGGTACTTGCCGTTCCATTCCGTCCAGAGGACCGGGAAGTTGCCGACCTGGTAGCCGCCGTCGCCCACATCCCATGGTTCGGCGATGAGCTTCACCTGCGAGAGCACCGGATCCTGGTGGATGATGTCGAAGAATGCGCTCAACCGGTCAACTGCGTGCAGTTCGCGTGCGAGCGCGGAGGCGAGGTCGAACCGGAAGCCATCGACGTGCATCTCCAGCACCCAGTAGCGCAGGCTGTCCATGATCATCTGGATGGTCCTGGGATGACGCATGTTCAGCGTGTTCCCGGTCCCCGTGAAATCCTGGTAGAAGCGTTCGTCGCCCTCAACGAGCCGGTAGTAAGCCGGGTTGTCGATTCCGCGGAAGGAGAGCGTCGGTCCGAGTTCATTGCCCTCGGCGGTGTGGTTGTAGACCACATCCAGGATCACTTCGATCCCTGCTTTGTGGAACGTCCGCACCATCGTTTTGAATTCGTTCACTGCGGCGCCTGGCGCCGCGCTGGCGCTGTAGCGGCTTTCAGGGGCGAAGAAGCCGATGGTGTTGTAACCCCAGTAGTTGGTCAGCCCGCGGGCCAACAGTTGCCTGTCGTCCACGAAGTGATGCACGGGCATCAGTTCAATTGCTGAGATGCCCAGCTGCTGCAGGTAGGTGATCACGTTGTGGTGTGCGAGCCCGCTGTACGTGCCGCGCAGCTCCGCCGGGACCATCGGATTGAGCTTTGTCAGCCCCCGAACGTGCGCTTCGTAGATCACCGTCTCGTGCCACGGAGTCCGCAGGAGACGGTCGTCACCCCAAGTGAACCCCGGTTCGATGACGACGGCTTTCGGCATCCCGGGAGCACTGTCGGCGGGATCACGCAACCGGTCGTCGGCATCTTCGCCCGGCGGATAGGCAAAAATCGCTGGCGACCAGCGAACGCCACCAGTTATCGCCCTCGCGTAGGGGTCCAGCAGGAGCTTGTTTGCGTTGAAACGGAGGCCGCGCTCAGGCTCGTAGGGACCGTGTACCCGGTAGCCGTAGAGCAGCCCTGGGCGTGCGTCGGGCAGATACGTGTGCCACACGTTGTCCGTCTTCTCAGTCAGTTCAATGCGGGCCGCTTCGGTTTGCCCGTATGGTTCATCGAAGAGGCAGAGCTCAACTCGCTCAGCGAGCTCGCTGAAGAGCGCGAAGTTCACTCCGCTCCCGTCCCACGTTGCCCCCAGCGGTGCAGGGGTACCGGGGTATCGGCGGGCGCCGGGCATTCTCACATCGGTGTCCTCGTCTCTGTCGGCTACCGCGATACTACCGTGTCTGCGGCACCTTCCGGCCCCAAACATGGTCGTCAACGCAGAAAAAGGGGTGGAGCAGAAGCTCCACCCCCCTTTCAGAGGAGGCCGTGCGAGGCCTGGCGCTACCGGGCGCGGCGGGACATGCCCACCGTTGCCCACAACCCAGCGCTGACAGCGAGGACGCCGAGCGCCGCAGCCATCAGGCCGAATCCACCACCGCCCAGAGGAGCGAGAGTGTTACCGGTGCCCGGAACGACTGGTGCTGGTGCCGGGGCTGCTGCGTCCAGCAATGGGATGACCTGCAGCGTGTTGTTGCCGGCCAGGCCAACGGCCACTGCCGTATAGACCGTTCGAGCCTTCAGTTCGAGGCCGGCGACGCTCTTCGCGGTGGCGCCGCTGGAGGCAACTTTGACATCCAGGTTGTACGTTGCCGCGTCGACCGGGGTGTAGGTGCCGACTCCCTTGTACGCGATGTTCGAGAATACCTTCACGCTCGTCCCGGCGACGACGACGTCGACGGCTGGGGCATCAGGCGAGGCATGAATCAGGCGAATGTGCGCCTTGCCGGCTGCGGGAGTGCCGTTGTTGTCCTCAAGCGGGAGCAGCGCCAGCGTGCTCTTGCCCACTTCGCCGATCGCGAGGACCGTGTAGTCCTTGCCTTTGACGATGTCGAGATTTGCCTCGAGCGCCGGCGTACCCGTTCCCGTTGACGGCGAAACAAAGACCTTCACGTTGTGCTTGCCGGCCGGCAGGCTGACGTAGCCGGTGTCCTTGGGGAAGGCGAGGGCGGTTACCGCCTTCGCACCGTCAACGAAGATGTCGACTGGCGGGGTGTCTGGCGACGCGTGCATGACGCGCACCCGTCCCGTGTCGCCGGCTTGCGCGTTTCCGGGCGCAACCGAGAACGCGAGCGCCGCGACGAGCGCGAAGACCGCTATGAAGGCCAGTTTGGCCCCACTGGTGAGTTGACTGTTCACGATGACTGCTTCCTCCGTAGTCTTAGCGCCTCTGCCAGGGGCCGAGACGCTTGTCCGTTCAGGTGTTGTAGAGATTCCACCCGAGCCGATACACTTACTG
>JBDTVB010000446.1:0-2561 GCA_040007415.1 Anaerolineaceae bacterium | reverse complement strand
TGCCGTCGTTCGGGGGGCGGTTGAAGGGTGGACGTCGATGAGCCTCCAGATCAGCGTGATGTTCTTCTTGCTCAGCATCGTGATAGCGATCATGGCCGAGTTCATGTACCACGCTCACCAGACTGGGAGCGAACGGCCCCTGTATGGCGTCGTGTTCGAGTCGACGAGTTCGGTTCTCGGAGTGCGAGATCGGTTGAACGTGGAGGCGGCCGCAGACGCTGTGCGTGAAGACGAAGCGCGGGATCTTGAGTCGTGACGCGCCGGGCTCTGGTTGGCTGGTCTGGGTTCATCGGCGGTCATCTGACTAGCCGCATCGATCCCGAGGCGCGTTTTCGCAGCACGGATATTGGTCAGCTCCCGGGGGTGCAGGTGGACGAGATTGTCTGCGCAGGCGCCCCTGCTGCGAAGTGGCGCGCGAATGCTAATCCGACGGAGGATTGGGAACGGCTATCGCACCTCATGAAGGCACTTGCCGGCTCGTCGGCACCTCGGTGCGTACTGATCTCGACTGTCGATGTCTTCTCCGACTCGATTGGCGCCGACGAGGACCGTCCCCCAGACACCGAGCAGGACCAAGCCTACGGTCGTCATCGGGCAATGCTTGAGGAGTTCATCGCCCACCGGTTCGATCAGCACCTCATCGTCCGGCTGCCCGGGATGTTCGGTCCGGGGCTGAAGAAGAACCTCCTCTTCGACCTGCTGCGGCAACCAAACGCACGGTTCGCAAATGAGGATTCAACGTTTCAGTTCTATGACGTCCGTGATCTTTGGGGCCACATCTTGGTTGCGCAGGAAGCGGGCCTGCATGTGGTCAACCTGCCCAACGCTCCGGTCACGTCGGCAGGAATCGCCCGCGAGGCGTTTGGAGTGGACTACGAGTGCACCGACGAACCGCTGACTCACTACGACCTGCGGACCAAGCACGCCTTCCTTCTCGCGGGCCGCGAAGGGCCCTATCTGCGCACCCGTGACGAAGTGGTTGTGGGAGTCCGGGCTTGGGCGGATTCCGAACGAGCATCCGGAGCGAGCAAACGATGAGACTGTCTTTCTCAAACATCGCGTGGACCGAGCAGTCCGATGTCGCTGCCTTGGCGACGCTGCGCGACGAGGGCTACCGCGCCGTAGAAGTTGCCCCGACACGGTTGTGGAGCGCACCGCTCGAGCGCAAGAAAGGTGAGATTGAGGATGTGAGAACGACGTTTCAGCGAGCAGGCTTACGCATTGTCGCGATGCAGTCTTTGCTCTATCAGCGTCCCGATCTGCAGCTCTTTGGTGATGCCACGACTCGGCAAGCCCTTCACGACCACCTGTCTGCAATGGCCCGTCTAGGGGCGGAGCTCGGCGCCAGCCGACTGGTGTTCGGTTCCCCCAACAACCGTCGCCGGGGAGACCTCCCGATGCAGGAAGCCATGGAGCGAGCGATCGAGTTCTTCAAGCCCCTTGGCGAACAGGCGGCGGGGCTTGGGGTGGTTTTCTGCATCGAGGCCAATCCGCCAGAATACGGGTGTGACTTCCTGACGTCCGCTGCTGCGGCGACCGCCCTGGTTCGAGGCGCCGACACGCCTGGCGTCAGGCTCCATCTCGACACCGCCTGCATGTTTCTGGCCGGGGACGAGGCTGCCGAACAAGTTCGTTCGGGCATCGATGTTCTCGCTCACGTACACGTCAGCGCACCGCAACTCGGTGCAGTGGGGCCTAGCGACACTATCGATCACAGTGGTATGGCAGCAGCCCTGCGAGAGTGCGGCTACGAAGGTCACGTCTCGGTAGAGATGCGGGCGCAACCCGAGCAGATCCCCGCCCTGAGCGTCAGCGCCTCGTTCGTGCGGAGTGTCTACGGTGGAGAGTGAGGAGACGTCGTTCACGTACCCGGCTGAGTGGAGTGTGCCCGGGGGGGAGGTCCACACTTTCGCCCCTCGCGTGCATCGGTTCTGCCTGCTGATCCCAGTCATCAACGAGGGTCAGCGAATAGTCGACCAACTTGCTCGAGTGCAGGTGCTGAACCCCTCCGTGGACGTGATCGTGGTTGACGGCGGGAGCACCGACGGGTCGAACAAGCCGGAGCTGCAGCGCGGGCTCGGTGTTCGGACGCTGTTGATCAAACGCGACCGCGGCAAGTTGAGCGCGCAATTGCGGATGGGCATGGCCTACGCCCTAAGCCAGGGGTACGAAGGCATCATCACCGTCGATGGCAACGGCAAGGATGATGTCTCGGCCGTACCAGCTTTTGTCGCGGCACTCGCCAGCGGGGCCGAATTTGTCCAAGGGTCCCGGTTCGTCCGAGGTGGCCAAGCTGTTAATACTCCCGTCAGCCGGCATCTGGCAATCACACTCATCCACGCGCCTGTGGTGTCGCTGGCCGCCAGGAAACGATACACCGATACGACCAATGGGTTCCGGGGCCACTCGGCGCGCCTCCTGCAAGACCCGCAGGTCGCTCCTTTTCGGGATGTATTCAACTCGTACGAGCTGCTGGCGTACCTGCCGATTCGAGCCTCGCGCCTCGGCTACGAGTGTCGGGAGATCCCGGTTACGAGGGCCTATCCAGAAGATGAGGTTCC
>JBDTVB010000445.1:0-2569 GCA_040007415.1 Anaerolineaceae bacterium | reverse complement strand
TGCAGAGCCCGCCGCCGCCGTGGTGGAAGAAGCTGCGCCCGCGTTTGAATTCGTGCCGCCGGCCGAAGTTGAGTCGGAGCCGGTAGCTGACGAGAATCCCTGGAAGTGGCCTGCAGAACCTGCTGCCGTCGTGGTGGAAGACGCTGTGCCCGCGTTCGAAGCCGTGCCGTCGGCCGAAGTTGAGTCGGAGCCGTTGGCTGAAGAGAATTCCTGGAAGTGGCCCGCCGAACCAGCCAACGTCGTGGTGGAAGAAGCTGTAGCCGCGTTCGAAGTCGTGCCGCCTGAAGCTGCGTGGGAGCCGGTCGCCGAAGAAGATGGCTGGGATCCCGAGCCTTTCGACGCACCGGTGCTCTTGCGACGGGGCTTCGCATTCGCCCCGGCACTAAGCGACCCGGCAGATGGGGAGCCGGTCGAGGAATTCAGCTTCTCGTTCGAACCGGAATCAGCGGACGAGGAGCGTTTCGCCGCTCCCTCCGCATGGGTAGAGCCGGTCGCGCTTGTCGCGCCCGAAGCTGGTGACGAAGAGCGCCCCTGGTGGGAAGCGGACGATGAAGGCGAGCCCACTCAACCGGTATCGACGAGTCCTGAGGTTTACACCGCGGAACGGCCCGACGCCATGGAAGTCCCTTTGGCCGCAATGCCTCTGCCGCCAACCTTGACGCCAACGGCGGACGAAGACCCCTGGGACGAAGTGGCGAGCATCGATTCCGGCGTTCCGGAAGTGACCGTGGCGGATTCCTCACCCCCGACTGGGCAATCGGAAGACGATGCATGGGAGCAGTTCACGCCGCCAGTGATAGCCCCGAACCCGGTGACTTCGCTCGCGTCGATCGCTGAGGAACGAACCTTCACCTTTGACAGCCCATCCCCGGCCCAAGAAGCTGGTGAATCGGCTGGAGCACACGAGCGCTCGTGGATCATCTCGGGCGATGGGGCGCGCGCCGATGCCGGTGCCGCGGCCATCGAAGCAGCGTTGCCAGAGCCCGACGTGGATCACCTCGCGGCCAGCCTCGAAAGCCAGATGGCCGTTGCCGAGGACGAGCGCCTGACGCGCGGCCGCTGGGACACAGCCGCGTTCGCCGCTGAAGATGAGCCGCCCCGACACGGTGCAGGTGCTGCGCCGTACGAACACGACGACGACGTGGTCCTGCGCGCGTTCAATGCGCATGCTGCAAGTCCCGACCCGGAGCCGGCCCCGATCGACCGCGAACAGCAGAGGGCGGAAGACGCAGCATTCAACGAGCTGCTTGGCGCGGGTGCGGCCGACATCGTGGCGGAGGCAGCGGACGAACAGGAGCCGGCGCGATCGTTCCTTAGCCCCGTCTCTTGGTCGGCTCCGCAACGCGACACGCCAGAGAACCCCTTTGACGCTCCCTGGGAGCATGACGAAGGCGAATCGCCCCCTTTCCACTCTCCCGCGGCGGACCTCCGCCCGGCGATCGGCCCGGGTTCCGGCACTGATGTCCCGTGGGGCGGGGAGTACGACTATGACAACGACGGCGGCGCGCCCGTAGTCGGCTCTCATACTCGCCACGACCGAACCAAGACGGTCGTCCGCGAGGTGGTGGAGACCGTCATGCTGGCGCTCCTCGTCTTCCTTTGCGTTCGCGCGAGCTTCCAGAACTTCAAGGTCGACGGCAGCTCGATGTATCCAACGCTGGAAAATGGTCAGTTCCTGATCGTGAACAAGTTGGTCTATTCCGAAGTTGACATGGAGAAGCTGAGCAACTTCATCCCGCTGATCAACGCCAGCAGCGGCGAGAAACGCAACGTCTTCCACGGGCCGGCGCGCGGCGATATTGTGGTGCTCCAGGACCCGCGAAAGCCGGAGACCGACCTGATCAAGCGAGTGATCGGCCTGCCTGGCGAAACGCTCGAGATCGTTGATGGCAAGGTCTACATCAACGACTTCCGCCTGGACGAGCCGTACATCAAGACGGTGTGGCACGACAACAAGCCCAAGATTCTCGTGCCTGCCGGCCAGTACTTCGTGATGGGCGACAACCGCGACAATAGCCTCGACAGCCGCAGCCAGCCGGTCGGCTTTGTGCCGAAAGACCTGATTATCGGCAAGACCATGGTCTCCTACTGGCCGAGGAGCAAGTTCGGGCTGGCGCCGAATGAAGCTGGCAACATCTCCACAAAGGACGGGGTGCCGAGGCTGACGACCCAGACGGTGGACGAAGCGCGCATGACGCGGTAGACCGGCACCGGCTGCGGCGATACGCTCGGTAACCGTGACCATCCAACTCGAAGAACAGTTGCAATCCCGCGGGGCAGTGCTTCGCGGGCACTTTCAGTTTGCCAGCGGGCGACACGGCGACACGTACGTCGAGAAGTTCCGCATCCTGCAATGGCCAGACCTGACGGGCGAACTCTGTGGCCAGATCGCCGAACACTTTCGCGGCAAGGCGACGGTCGTTGCTGGGCCCACCACCGGCGGGATCATCCTTTCGTATGAAACCGCCCGTCACCTGGCGCTGCCAAGCATCATCGCCGAACGCAAAGAGGGCTCGGAACACGAGCGCGAATTCCGGCGGGGCTTTGAAGTGGGCCCGGGGGACAGAGT
>JBDTVB010000444.1:0-2569 GCA_040007415.1 Anaerolineaceae bacterium | reverse complement strand
CGGTGCGAGGATGACCCGCCCGCGCGCGGCGTCGATCAATCCAGCCGTCGCAATGCAGGCGGCGGCTGGCGGCTCGCTGCCCAGCGCTGCCACGCTGGCGAGCAGTTCCACGATCTCGATGATGATGCTCTGCGAGGTCGCGGAATCGGGGGTCTGGTGTTCCCGCCGCTGGAGAATCGTCCCGTCTTCGCCTACGAGCGCCGCCCGCAGGTGGGTGCCCCCGAAATCTGCCGCCAACACAATGCGCGTCACGCTCTGCACTTTACCGAAGCCGCTGGCCACCGTCGCCCCGCGTGATCGTCACCTCTCACTTGCACAGCCCGCGCCGCCGTCGCACCGTAGCGCCATGTTCGAAACGTGGCAGCGCGATCTCCTTGTTTCGCTGCCCGTGGCGCGGTTGGCGACTATCGCCACAGACGGGCGGCCACACGTCGTGCCCGTCTGTTTTGCGCTCATCGGCGAAACCGTGGTGATCGCCATCGATGAGAAGCCAAAGCGGGCCGGCGTGGAGCTCGCCCGGCTGCGCAACATCCGTCGTGACTCTCGCGTGTCCTTCCTTGTGGACCGCTACGAGGCCGATTGGGGGCGGCTCGCGTGGGTGCGAATCGATGGCCGGGCCCGCATCTTCCTTCTTGGAGCGGAGCACCCGAAGGCGCTTGAAGCGCTTCGTGCCCGTTATCCGCAATACGGCCCAATGGCCCTCGAACGCCTGCCGCTGATCGAGATCACGACGGAGAAGGTTACAGGCTGGCGGTTCGCCTGACTGTCTAGCCTGCGAGCCGCGCCTGGAGCGCCGGGTCTGCCGTCAGTAGTTGGCGTCCGCGCGCCTGCAACTGGCTGATCGTGCTCGGGTCGCGTTTGGCCAGCAGCGCGGCGATCTGCGAGAGGCTTCGGCCGCGCTCCTTCAGCGCATAGATGGCGATCGCGCGAGCGCTGCTCACCGTCGCCATGCGACTGCGGCCCGTCAGGGCTTCGAACGAGGTCTCGAAATGGTCTGCGATCGCTTCGAGGATGGCGCGGTCATCGTGCCCGGAGGGTGCGGCGTCAACGGCCGCCACGCGCATCAGGTCGGCATCCAGCCGCGATGGATCCAGCCGGCCACAGCGGGAAAGCGCCACGGCAGCGTGAACTGCCCCCAGGAGGACGCGCGTTGAAGGGATTTCGCAGCCCGCAATCCGCTCCACCGCCCACGTTGGCAACCCCGCGCGCAGACCGCGCGCGACGTGATCGATGAACTCGCGGCGCTCCTGCATGATGAACGGTTCGACGCGCGTGATGATGCCCGCTGCGAGCCGCGATGACAGCCGGTCAGGGAGATCGAGGTCAAAGGGGTGACGTTCGCTGGCGGTAACAATGTGCCCGCCCGAGTTACTCACGGCGTCGATCGTATGGACGAGTTCATCGAGCGTGCCCTTTTTTCCGGCGAGGTACTGCAGGTCATCGATCACAAAGAGGTCAACCCCGCGCACGGACACCTGGAACGCTTCCATGCCTCCGGTTCGGATAGCCGTGATGTACTGGGTGGTGAATTCCTCGGCGCTGAAACAGGCCACCCGCTTCGAGGCGGCAAGAGCACGGCAGGCGAGCGCGTGAAGGAGGTGGGTCTTGCCCATTCCCGGGGGCCCGTAGATGACCACGGGGCTGATCGGCAGTCCGTCTCGTTCGAGGAGCCGGGTGCAGGACTCATAGGCAACCTGATTGCCTTCTCCGGGGAGGTAGCGTTCGAACGTATATGCGCAGTTCAAGTGCCCGGCGACCGCCGCCGGAGGAGCGGGCGGTGCCTCGCCAGGGGACGCTTCGGGCCGGGCTGCAACGGCGGCATCGCTGCCCCGCGGGACGAACTCGACTTCGGCTTCCTGTCCCAACTGGGCGCCAACGGCGCGCGCCACCACGGCACTCAGTTTGATGTTCAGCCACTCGCAGCTGAGCGCCGTGCGGGCCTCGATGATCAGCCTCCCGCCATCCAGCCGGAGCGCCCGCGTGCCCCGGAGCCACGTGTTGAAACTGTGCCCGGAAAGCTCCACCTGGAGGTGGCCGAGCACCGCCTGCCACACTGCGGAGAGGTCACGCGAGGAGGCTGGTGATGATTCCATACGCGGGACAAACTCCTCTCCCCCACACTGAAGTGGCGGCTTCAAAATGCGCTGGATTGATGTGTCGTTCGCTGTTCCGGCGGCCCAATGGTTCGGTGGCATTGGAGGTGCCTGAGGGTGCTGACGTGTTCGGTACGGTAGTCCCGCCGGGCTGCTGTTACAACGGGTTTGTGTGAAAAATACGGCCTTGACCCAGACTTTTCACGCCCCGAAGGGGTTATGTGGGAATCCCATTCTAGGCCCTCAATAGCCCCTATCGGCCCCTTAAGGGAATCGTCTTCATAACCGTTCAGGAGCCTCCTCTCGTTACTGCGTGCCGGCCAGGTAAGCGAGCGGTTTTGCCCGCGTGGCCGCGTCGCACACGATTGTCGGCTCCGGCGTACGAAGGTCCTCCGGGGTGTTGTCACCCGTGGCCGGGGGACATCCTTGCGAAGATCGGGGCTCTCGCTCCCGCCGATTGCGCTACCCGTCCACCG
>JBDTVB010000443.1:0-2576 GCA_040007415.1 Anaerolineaceae bacterium | reverse complement strand
CGCCAGCGCAACGCTCGCGGTCCCGCTCGTCGACACGATCTGAGGCGCCAACCCCGCTTCTGCGAGCGCCTCGCTGTGCGCCTGTACGCGATCCAACGCGGTTTGGATAACCGTCGACCTTTCCGCCTCTTCTGGGAAACCGTACATATGGCCCTCGTAACCCATGATCCCGCGGTAGCTGATCCCGGAATCGACCAGCATCCTGGCGAGGCGAACCGTTTCCGCGGGGTCCGTGCTGCCGCAGCGATGCATTCCTGCATCCACTTCAATGATCGCCGCTGGCTTCTGCCCACTTCGTCGGGCACCATCCACGAGTTCAGCGATATTGAATTCGGATTCAACGGCGACGGTGATGTCCACCCCTCGGGCCAGCAGGGACATCAGCCGGTCGATCTTCAGCCGCCCAACGACCTGGTTTGCCATCAGGATCGGGCCAAGTCCCGCGTCCGCGAGCACTTCAGCTTCGCCGAGCTTGGCAACGGTGATGCCAATCGCCCCAGCTTCCAGTTGGAGCCTGGCAACTTGCGGGCACTTGGGCGTCTTGAAATGCGGTCGCAGGTTGACGCCAGTACCAGCCAGTGTGGCCACCATCGTCGCGATGTTCGCCTCCACTCGATCCAAATCGAGCAGAAGGCACGGTGTATCGAAGTTCTCGTAAAGCATGGAGTAGTTAACACCGAGCGGCCTGCCGTTGCATAGCGGTCACTCCCGGCCCGGCTACACCGCAACTGCCTCGTACTCGCCCGAGCGAAGCGCTCTGACCAGTGACGAGACATCCGTCACGTCAGCGCTGAACCGCGTTGCCCCTCGTCCGACTTCGGCGGCCGAATGGGCGTCTGAGCCTCCGATGCCCGGGAGGCGAAACCCTCGCGAAAGGCCCGCCGCGGCCATGTTTTGAAGCCGCGTATCACTACCATTCACCGACTCTACGGACTCAAAGAACTCGACCGTTTGGTGGTTGATGCGAAGGTAGCCGTCACGTGCCGGGTGAGCCAGAAAGAGCAGCGCCTGTTCTTGCTGCGCTGCCGCGAACACGGCGGCCGCGGTGGCGAAGGAACTCGATCCCCCCGAAAGGCCGTAGGCGAGGACGTGACCCATGTCCGTCGAGAATTCGACACCGGCGAGCACCAGAAAACCGGTCCGTGCCCGCAGATCCGCCAGCTCTGCTTCTGGCCAGAAGGCGTCGTGCTCAACCAGGCAAACGCCGTCGAAGCCGCGCGCACGAGACATCTCAATGAGATCTTCCGGTTGAAGACCGCTGCATTGGGAACGAGGCGTCGTGTGGCAGTGCATGTCGATAAGCGTTGGCACCTGGCGCTGTTACCGGGGAAGCTGTTGGCCGTAGATTTCGCCCAACAGGTCAAGGAAGGCGGCCATCGGGCCGGACTGCGGCTTGCTCCGCCGGTACATCACCGCGATCTCGCGTTCGACCGGTGCCGCAGACTCAATGTGAACTTTGTGCAGTGTTCCCAACCGGATCTCACGCTCGACAGAGACCTCTGGGAGCAATGCGATGCCGAGGTTCGCCTCCACCATCTTCTTCGTTGCCTCAATGCTGTCCAGTTGCATCTGCTGCTGTGGAACGACGCCGAGATCACGGAAAAGCCCAACAATCATTCCGTAGTAGCCCGAGTCCCGATCGAATAGGATCAACGAGTCGTCCGCAAGGTCGCCCACCCTCACCGAGCCTCGCTTCGCGTAGCGGTGTTGCGATGAGACGACGAGGACCAGTTCGTCCCGGTAGATCGTGACTGTGCGCACGTCCGGGTGATTGATCGGCCTTCCAAATCCAACCTGGACGTCATCATCAAGCACCATCTGCAGTACTTCGTCCGAGTGTCCCGTGCGGACGAGCACATCGACACCTTCATGGTTGTCGCAGAACGCCTTCAGGAGGCGGGGAAGTACGTAGGTGCCTACGGCCGGCGCGGTCCCTATTGTTAAACGGCCCGCCGTGCCATCGCGCGTCCCTTCAAGGACCATCAGTCCATCTTGCAGGGTGCGCATCACGCGTTGGGCGTAGGGCAGAAACGATCGTCCCGCGTCCGTAAGCTTCACGCCTCGACCCATTCGTTCGAAGAGGGACTGGCCCACTTCGCGTTCGAGGGACTGGATCCTGTTGCTCAAAGACGGCTGGGCCACACTCAGCACCTCAGCGGCACGGCTAAAACTCCCGCAATCAGCGGCAGCAATGAAGGCGTCCAATTGGGCCAGTTCCAAGGATGGCTTACCCGTGAGCTATAGAGTGGGGCTATCTCGCCGCACTCTATCGCAATGCCAAGCCATAGGCCAGAGGCATGCATGGGGTGGAGTGGGTCGATACCCAGCTAGCCGAAGTACTTACCCATAACCCAAGCCATCACGTCTCGAGCAGTCGCTATCCCAATCAGTTCTCCATCGCGGGTAACTGGGAGATGCCGAAACCCCCCGACTCCCATTTTGTTCAATGCATGCGCCATCGGATCAGTGTGCCGCAGCGTAACCGGGTCCTTCGTCATGTAGTCAGAAACAGGCGCCGCCATGCGTTGACCGACACCGGCGATTCGATTTAGCACGTCGCGCTCGGTGAGGATTCC
>JBDTVB010000442.1:0-2591 GCA_040007415.1 Anaerolineaceae bacterium | reverse complement strand
ACTTGGACTATTGAGCGACCAGGCCGTTGCCCTCGCCGGCCTCGCCGTTCGGGACATCCTGACGCCGGAGCGCATCGGATACACACCCGTCTTCACCAACGAGCTGCTGACGGCCGGGTGGGCGCCGCGGACGAGCGCTGATCCCTACGACGTGCCCTACATCTTGGGGTGCTGCATCGCAGCGCGCGCGGAGACATTCACTGCGCTGGGCGGCTTCGACGAAGGAATGAGAGGCCGGGGCGTCGAGGACATTGAACTGGGCCTCCGCGCCTGGATGCAGGGCTACCGATGCGCAATTTCGCCTCGCAGGGCTGTCCAGCACCGGTTTACGAGCGACGAAGATCGCCGCCTCACCGTCGGGTGGGAGCAGTACGACTACAACCTCCTGCGCTGCGCGGTTGCGCACTTCGATGGTTCCCGCCTCGCTGGAACGGTTGCGGCGGTGCGAGAACACCCTCGCGGCACCGACTTGCTGCTTTCGTTGCTCGACGACCCCGCGTTCGAAGAGCGGCTCGCGATGTTGGGCGGGCGGGCCGTGCACGACATGGACTGGTACTGCGCTCGGTTTTCCGGTGAACTGCATGAGTTCGAGACCCGGCTGACCGAACTGGCCGGCGGCGGCGGCGAACATCGTGTTTGCAGAGGGTGTGGGGCGCTGCTCGCCGGACGACTCGTCGAATGCCTCCGCTGCGGGACGCCACTTGAACCGTCGCCGGAAGCCACCCCGGCCGCGGCCGTGCCGCCTTCCAGCCCTGCGTTAGCACTGGGCCAGAGGGACACAAGGCCATGCCCGGGCTGCGGCCAGCAAGTTCCTTCGGCAGCGAAGCATTGTCCTCGCTGCGGCGCCCAGCTTCCGGCGGCAACAGTGGCGGCGACGCCAACGGTCGTGGCGCAGTCGCAACCTGCCGCGGCACTCGCCTGCGCTGGCTGCGGAGCGGCAGCAAAATCGGGCGTTCGGTTCTGCGGGAATTGCGGAACGCCGCTCGCCGCGCCAACGCCGCCGCCTCCGGACCGACCGATGAATTTGCATTGTCCCCAATGCGGCCGGGAGTACGGGCTGCAGGCGAAGTTCTGCGCTGGTTGCGGCCACCGCTTCGTTTGAGCGTTGCCCTTCGGCGCGGGTCCGATGGTTCGCGTTGGCGCCCGTCGGTTGCCCACTCCGAACCCTCCGACGCCTGGCGGTGAAGGGCCGCTCGTTGGCCGGGCCAACGCATCACGATCGCCGTTCGCCCCGTATACGGTGGCCCAATGGACCTTGGCGCTCGACCCTTACCGCCGATACTGGTGGACGAGCCAGGTAGAGGGGCTGCTGCGATGCCTACCACCCAGAAGTTCTGCCGGAGCTGCGGTGCGCAAGTCAACCCGGGCGCCCGCTTTTGCCGAAGGTGCGGTGCGCAGTTGGCAGCCGCGACTTCCAGTTCGCCCCCAACTCTCCACCGGTCGGCGGGGCGCATCCCCCACCGCGCGCTCTACGGGGGCGCGCTGGCAGCCGCCATCGTTGTCGCAGTCATCGCCGTTGGAGCGGTCGTGCTCCGCGGCGGCGATGGCAGCCAGCCTGCGAACGAGCCGGAAGACGAGCGTCCAGAGAGTGCCACGATCGTGCTTGAGCCTGCCGCACCTGGAGCGGTTGACAAGACAACCGGGCTTCCGCTCCGCCCGCACGTCCGCCTCGAACACCCGGAAGGGGCGACCGCAGACATCCCCGGCGGCTCGGCCCTCTACGGAGACGGCATGGATCTCCGGCGCGTCGACCTCGCGCCGGACCCGCTCTGGGACTACGGCGGGAAGGGATGGGAATTCGTCTCGTCCGTTGGCATCCCCATCCAGGGAAGAGCCGTACTCGATCTCCCGGCCGGGACAAGTGGCAGCAGGCCGATCGTCCGAACATCCCTGGGGCTCTGGACCGAACTCCCTTCCGAGTCCGTAAAACTCGCCAATGGCCAGCCTGGCGTGCGCGTCACGGTAACGAACGTCCCTGCACCCTGGACCTTCGCTATTGCTACACCTCGCCCGGACGCACTGGAGCTCACCGCCGAGGAGCAAGGTGACCTCAGGTTGGAAGGACTCTACTTCACCGACCGCACGTCCTGGGAGCGCGAGATGGTCGCCTGGCTTAAGACAGACCCGTTGGCCCGCAGCATGGATGGGCCGCGCTACGTCGCCATCCCTCCCCGCGCAGAGACACCGTCCGAAACGTACGACCGCCTGCGATCCCAGGTGCGCTTCACCCTCAAAGTCTTCGCGGCGGCGCGCGCGGGACTCACCGCGGACGTCACGTTGGCGCCTTCGCTCGCTCCTATCCCCGGGTTGCAGCTCACGTCTGACGGCCTCTGGGCAGCGGGGGTCCAGCGACTCGCTGCTGTCAAGGAAAACTGGCTCGCCTTCCGGTCTACTGTGCCGAACCTCGACCAGCAAAGCCCCAACTACGTGCTCGCGATTGTGGCCGTCGACCAGTGGATCGAGACGGCCATGTTCGATTACACGCCCTGGGGCATTGACCTCGTCAAGACGCTCCTGGACACGGGCGGCCTCAAAGGCTTTGATATCCGCGTGCTCAAGCCATACGGCGAGTTGAAATGGACTGACGTCAC
>JBDTVB010000441.1:0-2602 GCA_040007415.1 Anaerolineaceae bacterium | reverse complement strand
GTGTGTCCGGCTGGTTCTCGCGGTCGGCGGAGAGGGTGGTCGCGACAATCTGGACGTCCTGGCGGAAGCCTTTGGGGAAGAGTGGGCGCAGCGGGCGGTCCGTCTGGCGCATGGCGAGTATGCCATCGTTGCTTGCCCGGCCCTCACGGCGAGGGAAGCCGCCGGGGATCTTGCCCACGGCGTAAAGTCGCTCTTCGTAGTCGATCGTCAGGGGGAAGAAATCGAGTCCCTCCCGTGCGTCCGCCATACAGGCGGTGACGAGGACGACGGTATCGCCGAGGCGGACGGTGACGGCGCCGTTGGCTTGCTGTGCAAGGATGCCGTGCTGGATGGTGAGGGTCTTGCCCCCAATTTCGAGTTCGTAAGTCCTGGGTTCGTTCATTATCTCTCTGTGTCTCTGTTCTTTGCCCTGTGTCCGGGTACGCATACCTCAGTGGGCGTTCACTCCACACGGACTACGGTGATTCGGCCATCCCGCTGACTGGGGGATGGTGGCAAAGGCTATGGATGGGGGCGGTTGCTGGATCCCGGAAACGCAGAAAGACCCCCGCTACTTGCGGAGGCCTAGCCGGGCGATCAGTTCGCGATACCGGTTTACGTCGCGGTTGTTGAGATACCGCAATTGGCGACGCCGTTGGCCAACAAGCATGAGCAATCCACGTCGCGTGTGGTAGTCGTGCTTGTGCGCCTTCAGGTGCGTGGTCAGGTACTTGATCCGCTCAGTGAGGATGGCTACCTGTACTTCAGGGGAGCCCGTATCCTGCCCGTGAACGGCGTACGTCTTGATCAGTTCGTCTTTGCTCTCTTGGGTCAGCAACCTTCTGTTGGTTCTTCCTTTGCCTTACGTGTGAACATCTGCAAAGTAGCACAGCAGATGACTGGCGGCAATTTTACGTTTCGCAGACCCGCGATTATCCTGCTCTCCGGCCTGCCGGGGGCCGGAAAGACCACCTTCGCGCGCGCCCTTGCGCGGCATCTGGCCTTCGAACATGTCGAGAGCGACTCGATCCGCCGCCGACTTGCTCCGCTCCCAACCTACACCTCCGCGGAGAGTGCGTCGGTGTTCGCCAAAGCCGAAGCGATGGTGCGCGCGGCACTTGAAGAGGGCCGCCACGCACTTCTCGATGCGACCAATCTCACCCAGCGCGACCGCGCGCGCTTTGTTCGCCTGGCGCGGAGCCGCGACGCACAGATCGTCGCCGTGCGGTTGACTGCGCCGGAAGTGACCATTCGCGAACGCCTGCACTCCCCGCGCGAAGGGTTTTCACAGGCTGGAGTGGATGTCTACGAACGCATGCGAGGACGCGGGGAGCCGTTCGCGATGCCCGCCGTTGTGATCGACACGCGATTCCCGCTGGCGCCCGGCATCGACCTCGTGCTGCGCCTGATCCACGATGAGGAGCAGTGATTGACACCTTGCCCTTCCTCCTCGTGCGCGCACGGCCGAAGCCCGGCGTACGCGCTCGCTTCGAACCGTGGTTTCGCCAGGTTCAGATGCGGGACGTGGCCGCAATCCCGGGGATCGTGCGCATCCGCGGCGGCTTCACTCCGGCAGGCACGGCGCTTGGTTTCTACAGTTTCGAAAGCAACGACGCGGTTCAGACCGCGCTCAGTAGCCCCGAGGCTGGCTACGCCCGGGGCACGTGGGAACGCTGGGCGCCGGACCTCGATGAGCTACTGATCGAAATCTTCGCACCGCTCTTCCCGCTGCCCATCTACCAATCGGCGAGCTAACGGCCGCGGCTCGGATTCGTGACGAGCTTTCAGTTCGCCCACTGAACCGGGTAGAGGCGGTGGCTGCCCGCGAGTCCCTTCAGGCCAACCTCAACTGCCTCGCCGAAACGCTCCGGGTGAGCCCTGGCGAGGAGGGCGTGGACGCGTTCGGAGACGAGCACTTGGCCGCCGAGTGCTTTGTCCGCGACGCGTGCGGCGAGATTGACGTCGGTGCCGAAGAAGTCTTCGCCCTCGCGCGTTGGGTTGCCGGTGTGCAGGCCGATGCGCACGCGGATGACCTCGTGTTCGGCGAGCGCCTGCTGGATGGCGAGGGCACAATCGAGTCCGTGCGCGGGGCTGGCGAACGTTAGCATGTAGCCGTCGCCGCGATTCTTGACAACCTTCCCGCCGTGGCGCTTCACCTCACGCTGGACCACCGCGTTGTGCTCTCGCAAGATCTCCAGCCACTTGGCGTCGCCCAGCTGTTCGGTCAGCGCGGTGGAGTTCTCGATGTCCGTGAACATGAGCGTGATGCTTCCGTCGGGAGCTGCGTTGAGGGTGAGGTTGGGGCGCTCGGCCTGAACGGCGTTGGTAACCGCGACGATTGACGACCCCATGTCCTGCGAACCGATGCCCTGGAGCTCGACCTTCTTGCGGATAACCTGCTCGAGGTAGAGCTTGATGCCGTGCGGCTGATATTGCGCCGCGGCTCGATCGAGAAAGGCCAAGGCAGTGGGCGCGTCACCACGGTGTTCTGCGACCGCGGCCAAGCCCTGGAGGTTGCGTCCTAACTCGACCGGACAGCGCTCGCGTTCCGCCCAAGCGAGGCCGGTCTGATACCAGCGCGCAGCCTCATCCACCAGTTCCAGCCTGAGCGCAAGGTCACCCC
>JBDTVB010000440.1:0-2604 GCA_040007415.1 Anaerolineaceae bacterium | reverse complement strand
ACGGTGCCCATCCCACCACGGCCCAGTTGCTCAAGCAGTTCGAATCGCTCAGCCACGCTGAGCGCCCTCCGTGCTGACGTCCTGCACGCGTTGTACGGAGAGACGATTTCGGCGGCGGGCGGCGGTCAGCACGTCGCCGGAACCTCTAACGTCACTTCTGGGCTCGTCTGCCCGCGCGCGTCACGGGCCCGCCAGAAGAGGCTGGCGGTGGTACCGCAGGAGATCGGTATCGTTCGAGAAATAGACCCACCAAGGGAGATGCCAGGGTCCAGCGACACAGCATACGAATCGTGCAAACCTGAATTGTCTCCCGATCGCACTGCGTACTCGATCACGCTGATGTCGGCATCCAGATCCTCCCAGCGAACACTGATTGTCACTGCATCCGATGTTCTGAATTGGACGGTGGCCGAGACGATTCGCGGCGCGGCACCGGCGACGTAATCGTCAATCAGCTTGAAGGTAACGTTGAAATCGCGGGTGAACGTCATTCCGGACGCCACATGCGTGGCCTCGAGCCTGAAATGTGCCCCGGATGCGCCCGTAAACTTCACATTCACCTCGAGACAGCTCTGACGATCATCAGCAGTATCCTTCGCTTGGCTGATGACGGACCCGTCGATCAAGACCCGCAAATCAAACAGGTCTCCGTGGGGCACAGCGAGCCAGCAGAACAGCGAGGAGCTCGGGACGTAGTACGTGGTGCTGGTCGGGTATTCCCAAATCACGCTCGGTGGCCGTGCGGGCGGAGAAGGCGGCGGAGTGGTCGTTGACTCGGTGGTCGGCGCGGCGGTTGCCAGGCCCGGCGTCGCGGCCGACATGGTGGCGGTCACTGGGGGCGTAGGCGGTTGAGCCGTTTCGGTTGCCATCGGGATCTTCGTCGCCGCAGTGGTTGGGGTGAACGGCGTTGGCCGTTCAGTCGCGCTTGCCGTGATACCAGACGTCGGGCTGCTACCCGCGCCTGCGGCCTTCCCGGCGTCATCTCCCCCTCCGCCGCGAACCATAAGAAACACCCCAATGATGCCCATGACGCCAACCACGGCTGGTCCGGCGAAGTACACCGCCGGTCGCCGCAGCGCTCCCGCACCTCTCGGCGCCGAACCGGTGCCATCCAGGACCGCAACCAGCGCTGCGGCACCTGATGGCCGTCGCTTTGGGTCCTTCTCTAGTAGCCATCCGATCGTTCGCTTGCTGGCCTGCGGAAGCTTCGAAACGTCCGGAGCGTCCCGGATGTGTTTCACGACGATCTCACCCTGGCTGTCACCGGTGAACGGAGGTAGGCCGGTGAGCATTTCGAAGGCGACGCAGCCAAGGCCGTAGAGATCCGCCTGGGGCGACGCTTTGCCTTCGGGCGCCATGTACGTTGGCGTGCCGAGGGTGGTACTCGTGCCCGTCAACGCGGCCATGTCTGCGGCCTTGGCGATACCGAAGTCGACCAGCCGCACGGTCCCATCGACGTCTATGAGGATGTTGGACGGCTTGATGTCGCGATGGACCACACCTGCCCGTTCGGCCGCTTCGAGCCCCAGCGTCACCTGTCTCAACAGGGGCCTCGCGCGATCCCATGACATCGGTCCTTCGCTTTGGTTGAGGTCTTTGAGCGACGGCCCGTCGATGTACTCCATCGCCAGGTAGGGGCGACCCTGCCGGTCGCCGTAGCCGAGCATCTTCACGACATACGGAGATTCGATCCTCCGCGTCACCTCCACCTCTCGTTCGAAACGTTCGATGAAATAGGGGTCGCTCGCGTACTGCTCATGCAACAGCTTGAGCGCGATGATCTCGCCTGTCTCGCTGTCGCGCGCCTTCCAGACGGTGCCCATCCCGCCCTTGCCGAGCTGGGAGAGGAGTTCGAATCGTTCAGTCATTCAGGGGTGGACACCAGCCTTCCCCTGGCAGGTGAAGGCCGCGAGGGCGGGAACACTCTTCGCACCGGCCAGGTCGACCGCTTCGAACTGGATGGTCGTCTTGTACCCATCGTCGTCACAGTTGAACATCATCACGAAGACTGCCGTTCCCAGGAGTTGTTGACGCGGAGACGACTTCAACAGCTCGAGGTGAGGGTCACCTCCGAACCATTTGGCTTCGCCCGACACCCCTTTTATCGTGATGCCCGTCACGTCGCCGTTCACGTCATGAATGCGCATCGAAACCGCTACCTGCTGTCCGGCGAGGGCTACTTCCGGCGTAACAGACAATTCGGCGATCTCCGGCGGCGCCGGGTTAACTGCCGCAGCAATCGTCGGTGTGGGCGTGGGGAAGACGCGCGTAGAGATGGGCTCCGGCGTTCCGCTGCTCATGAAAGGGATGCGGTCGGCATTGCCCGTCGCGGCAAGTGCCGCGCCTGTCCCGATGAGGCAGAGCCCCACCCCCGATAGCCCGAGCGCTACCCGCTTCACGCTCGCCCAGTGCCGTTTCCGGGCCGGCTCGACCGCGACCTCGGCCTTGGTCGCCAGTTCGAGCGCCAGCACCCGGGCCGACGCTGGACGCCGCTTCGGGTCCTTTTCAAGCAGTGACCCAACCGCTTGCCGCGAGTCCACGGGAAGCTTGCTGAGGTCGGGCAGTTCGCGAAGATGCTTGAGGAGCACTTGTTGTTGCGACGTC
>JBDTVB010000439.1:0-2632 GCA_040007415.1 Anaerolineaceae bacterium | reverse complement strand
AAGATCTGGAGCGGCAACGACAACGATAATTTCCACCTCTGGGCACTCGGCGGCTACGGCGCGATCAGCGTCACCGGACACATCGTCGCTGGCCAGCAGCAGCGGATGTTCGCCTTGCTGCAGGAGGGCCGGGTGGCCGAAGCGGCCGCGATTCATCGCCGCCTCGTTTCGCTGACGGACGCCTGCTTCTTGAACGGCAGCCCCAGTACGATCCGTTACGTGCTGCGGCAGCTCGGCTTCGCGATCGGTGAGCCGCGGCTGCCCGTAGTGGAGCCCGACGAGGCAACCGGGGCCCGCGTCATGGCGGAAGTCGTCAAGCATCAACTTGATGTGCCGGTGACGGCCTAGCATTCGTATCCTTCGGGCAGAGGCCCTCAACCACTTCCAAAATCACAAGGAGTCTTCCCATGCGTGACGTTGTAATTGTCGATGCCATCCGCACCCCGCTCGGCCGCCGTGGCGGTGTTCTCAGTAAGGAGCACCCGGTTGAGATGTCGGCGCTTCTGCTCAAGGAGCTGGCCAAACGCAACAACCTCGACACCGACATGGTTGATGACGTGATCTACGGCTGCGTGAGCGAAGTCGGCGCACAATCGACGAACCTTGCGCGCAACGTTGTGTTGACGGCGGGCTGGCCGTTCAGCATCCCCGGCATCACGCTCGATCGGCAGTGCAGTTCGAGCCAGCAGGCGGTTCACTTCGCCGCGAATCAGATCGCGTCTGGAGTGCATGACGTGGTCGTAGCCGGTGGCACCGAGTGGATGTCGCAGATCCCGCTCGGTTCGAACATCGGCCAGAACCTCGGCTTTCCCTTCACCACGGCGATGAACGACCAGTACGACCTCACATCGCAGGGGCTCAGCGCGGAACGCATTGCCGACAAGTGGGGCATCACCCGCGAAGAGGCGGATGAATTCGCTTCTGATAGCCAGCAGAAGGCCGCGCGCGCCCAGAAGGAAGGCCGGTTCAAGGGCGAAATGATCCCTATGCCCGGCAAGAAGAAGACAAAGAAGGCGGACGGAACCGAAGAGTGGGAAGACGCCGTCATCGATTTCGACGAAGGCATTCGGGCGAGCACAACCCCCGAAACCCTCGCTGCCCTTAAGGCCAGTTTTCGCGAAAATGGGGTGCACCACGCCGGTAATTCGAGCCAGCTCACCGATGGGTCCTCGGCAGTTCTCCTGACCCACCCAGACCGTGCGAAGGAGATGGGCTGGAGGCCGCGCGCCCGCATCGTCTCGCAGGCTGTCATTGGGACGGACCCGGAGCTCATGCTCACCGGGCCAATCACAGCGACCCCCATGGCGCTCCAGCGCGCCGGCCTGACGATGCGCGACATCGACCTTGTCGAGATCAACGAGGCGTTCGCCAGCGTCGTCCTCGCCTGGAAGCGTGAGCTGAACGCGGACATGAGCAAGGTGAACGTCAACGGCGGCGCGATCGCTCTTGGACACCCCACCGGCTGCACGGGCGCACGGCTGTTCGGCACGATTATCAACGAATTGGAGCGCACCGGCGGCCGCTATGGCCTGATCACGATGTGCGTCGGCGGCGGGATCGGCACCGCAACCATCGTGGAGCGGCTGTCATAGGGACGGTTCGCTACCTCTCACTGAGAATAGATTCCTCAGTGAGAGGACAGGTATTCACTGTGGTAGGATGATTCCATGCTCGCAAAGCATCCCGCCCGGCGAACCCGGATCGGAAAGCGCAACCAGGTCACCATCCCGGCGGATGTGCTGCGCGCGCTCGATCTTGGCCCCGGAGCCGAAGTTCAGATTGAGCTGAAGGCGGATGGCACTGCGGTGCTCTCCAAGCCTGCCGATCCGTTCGTCGAACTCGCGCGTCTCCGTGAGGAGTTTAAGCGGAATCACCCTTCGATACCGGTCGGCCCGATGACCGACGAAGAATTCACCGCGTTGATTGGCGAGGCACGAATCCAACGCTCAGTGCGGGCGAGCGAAGATGACCAACGCATCATGCGGGAGTCGTCGTGAACTCAACGGCAGACACGAACGCACTCCTTCGGCTGATTCTGAACGACGAACCGGCGAAGACGGATGCCATGAGGAACTTCCTGCGGCAACCGGAATCGACTCGTGGGATTGTCGAACTGCACACAACAACCGTTTCTGAGATCGTCTACGTGCTCGGCTCCCCGCGCTGCGGCTACCCGCGCGGGGACATTGTCCGAGCGCTGGAAGCGGTCTTGGCCCTCCCCGTTCGAGTTACGGACGCGGCCGTTGTTGAATCGGCCTTCGAGTTATTCAGAGATGTCCACCACGATTGGGACGATTGCGTGGTCGCCGCCTATGCGCTCCAAAGAACTGAGGGACGCCTCCTCTCCTACGACAAACAGCTTGGCCGCATCCCGGGCCTCGTACGCTTCGAACCACCGGTCACCTCCTCGTGACCGACTCGCCGCGCTACGCCGCGCGCTGCGCGTTCCTCCGCATGACGCTTGATTCGAAGCAGATGGGCATTGTCGTCAACCTCTCTACCGCGATGCTGTTCGCGCGCGGACGCAAGGGCGACATCAACATCCGCGGCGCCTTCGTCCATATGGCCGCCGATGCCGCGGTCTCGGGCGCCGTGGTGCTCGGCGGCGCGGCGATCCTGCTGACCGGCAAGG
>JBDTVB010000438.1:0-2634 GCA_040007415.1 Anaerolineaceae bacterium | reverse complement strand
GTGGGACTTCGACGTGGAAACCGGCAACATCTATCTGTCGGAGTCCTGGTCGCAGCATCTGGGCAAGCCCCGGGAGGTGACGCGCGAAAGCTTTGCCACGTTGGCGGACCTCGTTCCCGAAAGCGAACGCGCCGGGCTCATGGCCTGCCTGATCGAGGTGCTCAAGAATCCGGACGCCACCTACCGGGTCGAGCACCGCGTCAGGAAGCCCGATGGTGGCTGGTTCTGGAATCTGAGCGAAGGTCGCGTCGTCGAGCGTGCGCCCGACGGGCGCGCCCTTCGCATGGTCGGCACCAACCGCGACATCACGGAACGCAAACAGGCCGAGGATGCCCGCCGCAACCTCGAATCCCAGTTACGCGAATCGCAGAAGATGGAGGCCATCGGTACCCTGGCCGGCGGCATCGCGCACGACTTCAACAACATCCTGGGCGCGATTCTCGGCAACGTGGCGCTGGCCCGCGAGGAGGTGGGTGCAACCCACCCGGCGCGAATCAGCCTCGAGCAAACCAACAAGGCCGCATTGCGGGCACGATGCCTGGTCCAACAGATCCTTGCCTTCAGCCGCCACACGCCGCAGGAGTTGGTGAACCGGCCGCTGCGCCCGTTGGTCCAGGAAACGCTGACGCTGATGCGCTCGACGCTGCCTGCCGGCGTGGCGCTCGACACCGACATCCAGGCCGGGCCACTCAATGTGCTGGCGGATGCCACGCAGATACAGCAAGTGCTGATGAATCTGTGCACCAATGCCTGGCATGCCTTGGAGGGCAAGCCCGGGCGTGTGCGTGTCGGGCTCGAGTCGGTGGTCTTCGACAGTGATTTCGCAAAGATTCCCGGCGGACTCGATCCGGGCGACTACGCGCACCTGTGGGTCAGCGACGATGGATGCGGGATGGACATCGCCATCCAGCAGCGCATCTTCGAACCCTTCTTCACCACCAAGCCCGTGGGAGTGGGCACCGGCCTGGGCCTGTCGGTGGTCCACGGCATCATGATGGCGCACCGCGGTGCCATTTCCGTGGACAGCGCACCGGGTCGCGGGAGCACGTTCCACATCTACCTCCCCCTGGCCGAGTCCCGCGACAACGACTCGCGAGCTGCGTCCAACTGGGGCGGGCTTGAGCCCTTGCGCGTCCCGGGTCCGTGTCACCACGTGCTCTACATCGATGACGATGAGGTCATGTTGCTGCTCGTGGAGCGACTGCTCCAGCGTCTTGGCTGCGAGGTCACCGTGTCCCAGCATCCGAACGATGCGATCGCCATGGTGAGGCTGCGGCCGCATGCATTCGATCTGGTCGTGAGCGACTTCAACATGCCGCAATGCTCGGGGCTGGACGTGGCGAAGGCGCTGGCCCGCATTCGCGCCGACCTGCCTATCGTGATCAGCTCGGGCCACGTCACGCGGGAGATGCAGGCCGCCGCGCAGGCCGCCGGCGTGCGCGGCTTGATTCACAAGGAAAATACGCTCGAGGAACTGGGCCCGCTCGTGCAGCGGATCCTGCAACCCGCATAGCGCGCATTGGCTCGAAGCCCGACGCGTCGCGTGGGCCGGCAAGCGCGTCCTCGGCCGACACCGACGGTTCGACGACTGCCGCCGGGCGCCGGGTCCGCCGGTAAGCGGCGCGGCGACGCCTGAGCCACACTGGACGCATGGACGCCCTCGCCTCGATCACCACCGCGCGCCTCGTGCTGCGTACCAGTGATCCTTCGCTGGCTGCCGCGACGGCCGATTTCTACCGTCGCAATGCGCAACCCCACGCGCGCTGGTCACCCCCCGTCGACGCGTCGGCCCACACGGTCGAGGCGCAGGCGCAGCAACTGGCCCTCACTGCACAGGCGATCGCCGAGGGCCAGTCGATCGCCTGGTGGTTGTTCCTGCCCGATGACCCGGACTGCGCCATCGGCCAGATGCACCTGTCGCAGATCCACCGCCGCGCGTTCCAGAGCGCGATGCTTGGCTACTCGATCGACCACCGGCACGAAGGCCGCGGCCTGATGGCCGAGGCGCTGCGCGCTGCGTTGGCCGACGCCTTCGGTCCCCGCGTGGCGCTGCACCGCGTGCAGGCCAATGTGCGACCCGAGAACACCCGCAGCCTGGCGCTGCTCGATCGCCTGGGCTTCGTGCACGAGGGCCTGGCGCGCGAGTACCTGTTCATCGACGGCGCCTGGCGCGACCACGTGATGACGGCGCGGGTCAACCCCGCGTGGCCGCGCGACCGGGCACCGGGCTGAGGACCTGGCCGCCGAGCCTGCAGTGCACCCGCTGACTGGCGCCCGGCCGGGTCGCGGTCGACGATCGCAACGAACCGCTCACGAGCGGTCTGCCGGCCTCAGGACACAGACCCTGCGGCATGCCAGTCAACGACATGCGCTGACTCACGCGGTCACGATCCATCCCTCGATCGGATCGATCAGCGCCGGCAGCCCCCAGTTCGGCCGCGTCGAGGCCCACGCGGCCTGCACCAGGCACAGTACCGCGTCGAGGCGGTCGCCGCTGGCGTCGGCGACCAGCGAGTCGCGCAGCGCATGGCTGAGCGCGACGCGCAGGGCGAGTCGGGTGCGGCCCTGCTCGAGCGCATCGATCAGGTCCTTGCGCGCGATCAGGCGCTCGGGCGTTTGCCTGGCCCTGTCATC
>JBDTVB010000437.1:0-2649 GCA_040007415.1 Anaerolineaceae bacterium | reverse complement strand
TTGAGGAACGCAGGGTGACCCTGCAGTGCGATGAGATTGGGGTCGGCCGCAGCCTCCCGCGCGTAGCCAGGGTTGAGTTCGAGGGCACGAGCGACTGAGCCGATCGCATCGTCCGTGTTGCCGAGCACAGCTGACGCCTGGCTGGCGCCGTAGTGCGCGGCTGCGTCCTCGCCGTCCACGGCCACAGCTTCGCGGAAATCTCGCAGGGCGTCTTCAGCGTCCCCTGAGTGAAGGTGCGCCAGCCCGCGATTGACGATGACGGTGGTGTCCGCCGGGTCGATCACCAGGGCGGCGTTGAAATCGCGCAAGGCCGCAGGGTAGTTCGCGCGGTAGAGGTGGAGCATGCCCCGGTTGTTGAGAACGTCGGCGTCGAACGGCTGGAGTTCGAGCGCACGGTCGTAGTCAGCGAGCGCGCGCTCGAAGTCGCCCGAGCGGGTGTGGGCGTTGGCACGGTTGTAATAAGCCGCCACAAGTTCGCGGTCCATCTCCACGGCGGTGGTGTAGCGTTCGATAGCGAGCTTGTATTGGCCCACGTTGAAGTAGACGTTTCCCTCATCGAGGTAGGATTCGGCGGTCCGGCGCGGAGGCGCGACGATCGGCATCGGCGCGATCTCCGTGAGCGCGTCTTCGAGCGATTGCGGCAGTTCTGAGGACGTGTCGTCGCGGAGGAGCGGCGCGGTCCGGGTTGGGGCGGTATCCTGCGGAGGTTCCTCTCTGGCTGCGTCGAATCGAGCGGGCGGCATCTGCTCCGGCGACACTTCCACGGACCTATCCGGCGGTTCTGGAGGCGGTGGCGGAGAGTACGAAGGGCGTGGTGAGGGCGGCGGCAACGCCGGTGCATGGTCCAGTCCCGGTTCGGCCATGTTCGCCAGGTGCTCAACCAGCTCTTCATCGGGAGTATCCGCGAGCTTGTTGAAGTAGTCAGTGAGGAAGTCTTCGCCTTCAGGTGCTTTGGCGTCAGGCGGGCGCGGGACGGCGAAAGTAGCCTCTGCCACTGAATCTGCGGCGGCCGCTGCCGCGGGCTCCGGAGATGGCTCGGCGCCGGTTTCGACGGCGGGAGCGAAGGTCGTGAGTTCGGGTGCGACCTCGACAGTCGGCGCGATGTCACCCGTAGGGGAGGCTATCGGCGCCAGCGCTTCTTGAACCGTAGAGGGCGGAGGAACCTCGGGCTGTTCAGCGTTGCTCGGGGCAGCCGCAGGTTCGGCGTCCGGAGGGTGGACCTGGACATGGACCGCGGGGGGCTCAGGGGTTGGCGGTGTCCATCTATATGGCTCGCCAGGGGGCGGGCAGCGGCGCGAGACGATGCGGAAGGCCACAAGCGCGGCCGCCGCGAGGACACTGAGGATGAGTATTCGTGTTAGCAGCCTCTTCACCGGGCGTCCTCCGCACGTTCGAGCAACGCCTCGGTAACGGCGAGGAGGCCGTTGTAGGCGTAGATGAGGTAGTCACGCGGCAGCAGATCGAGCTTCTTGAGCGTTTCTTTGCGCGCGGTGACGGGGTCCCACGAGCCGGTTAGCTCGACCGAATCGTGGTCGATGCCCATCTCGAATTCGTACAGTTCACCGTCGCCGGCGACGACCACGCACCCGCGCTCGGGGTCGGCAGCCGCACCCGCGTCGCACTCGATCGCGTTGGTGAAGAGTGCGTTGGGGAACGACGGAAAGGGAGTGAGCTGAGCGCACGCTTCGTGGAGCAGTTGCCCCAGCTGCATCGCGGCGCGTTCAAGAATCAGGTCTGCCTGGGCTTTGCGAAGGAGCGGGTCACCGTCCATGGACGCGAAGTATACGGGTTGGCCCCGATAGGGCGAACGTTCCGGCGCGCTGTGTCGGTGCTCAGAGAAAAGGTCAGAGCTAACTGCTCAGTGACTATGTCCGCCTATGGGAGATGGACTGAGGTTGAAATTCCAAACCAGCAGCAGGCGACGCAGCCCATGCCGGTAGGCGTGTGGCGGGCTTCGGCTGGCGTGAGGGGCAAACCAGAGTGAACTCCGCATCTCCATCGACCACATCGGCCCGCGGGGCCAGGTGTATTGTGGCCGTGCATGAGTGCTCCTATTCTCTTCGATATCGACTCGCGCGGGTTAGCGACGATCACGCTGAATCGCCCTGAACGCTTGAACGCAATCAGCATGGAGATGCGGGACCTCCTCTGGACGTACCTGGCGGCCTGCCGGGACACCCCGGATGTGCGGTTGATCCTCTTCCGAGGGGAAGGTGCGGCCTTTAGTGCGGGCGCCGACATTTCGGAGTTTGGGAGCGCACCCTCCGTCATGGAAGCTCGAAACGCGCGGCACCAGCGGGATCTGTGGGGAGAACTGATCGCGCATCGCTGTGCAACGGTGGCAGCCATGCACGGCTACTGTTTCGGCGCCGGCCTGGAGCTTCCGCTCTGCTGCGACGTCCGGATCGCCGCGCGAGGGACGACGTTTGGCCTGCCAGAAGTGACCCTCGGCTACATCCCGAGCGCAGGCGGGACGCAGACTCTCCCTCGTACCGTTCCGCCAGGCGTGGCGGCACAGATGATCCTTACCGGCGAACCGATCGGCACGGACGCGGCGCTGCGATGGGGGCTGGTGGATGAGGTCGCGGAGGGCGGACTGGACGTCGCGGTGGAGGAGGCGGTCCGGAGGCTGTTGGCCGCCGATGGGGG
>JBDTVB010000436.1:0-2659 GCA_040007415.1 Anaerolineaceae bacterium | reverse complement strand
GACGCTCATACAGCTCGGCTTTCTGGAACGCCAACCAATCCTGCTGGCGGAGGACCGATATCTGGCGCGATAAAGAACGTGACCGAACCGCAAGGCGCACCGGTCCCGGCGCTGCACTCAATTGGCTTAATCTCCACCTTCACCGTGACGCTCCGCCGATCAAGGAAGGTGTTGGGCGGCTGGTCGATGTTCCGCGTCAACACGACGTCCGATTTCGCACCGGAGACATCCACCCGTTCCGTCGACAGACCGAGCTGGATGCTCCCGACGGCGGTCGCCGGGCCGTTCAAGACGACGGTCGCGGGGTCAGAGGTTATGTTCGCTATTCGGTAACCAGGCGCTGGTACGCCGATGATCGCCGGAGTCACCGAAAGCGTACGTTGAACGAACGTCTGCTCGATCTTGATGGTCGCTTTCGCACGCGGCTGGCTGAGCGTTACGGTCACGTCACTGCCGCTTTCGGTACGGGGCTTAAGGTCGCCCTCGGAAACAAGCGTTTCGCTACGGGTCCCAGTGAGGTTTACGACCAGTTCGGCATTCTTCACAGTACTTACGAGCTCCGGAGCGCCGCGCACGGTTACGAAGGCGGGCTCAATGGCGGGGTCAGCATCCGGTGACTCGCGGTAGCCGGTCGGGAGTTCGCCCGTTCGTCGAATTATCACCGGCACTTCTTTACTCTGCGCCTCTACCACCGTAACTCGCATCGTGGATGGGGTCACGCTCAGCACCCGGACGTTGTCTCGCTTGCTCGTCGCGCGTACGGGCAGCGAGACGGCGGGCCCGCCTACCTCCACTCCCGCGAGGTCGATGTACACCTCGAAGTCCTCCCGATGCAGGCTCGCGATATCCCCCTTTCGCGCGTCCACGGTGAGGCTGACCGGCACCATGTCCCGCACGATGAAGTCGTTGTTGTTCTTAACAATCGCCTCTATGGTGCCGGGTTCGCGCGGGAAACGGCCCTCCACTCTCGGGTTCTCCACGTCCTGGATAACGAACCAAATGCCCAGCGCCGCTGCCACGCTGAACAGCGCCAGCGCCCAGTGCTTATGCAGGCTCCCGAGCGCTCCCAGGACGAGCGGACGAGCGAGTGGCCGGCGCGACGATGCGCTCATACCGGCGCGCCCCCATGGCCGTTCTGCGCCGCCGCATGCGCGCTGGCGGGTTCGAGCAGGCGTTCGAGCACAGCCCGCAGCCGCCGCTCATCGGCAACATGCGTCAGGCGCCCGTGCAGCGCCACGCTGATCTCGCCCGTCTCCTCCGAGACGACCACCGTCAGCGCGTCCGTCTGTTCGGTGACGCCGATGGCCGCGCGGTGGCGCGTGCCCAGCAGGCGGTCGTCCGCGCTCAGCTCACCGGCCAATGGCAGTACGCAGCCAGCCGCCACCACCCGGTCGTCGCGAAGGACGACCGCCATGTCGTGCAGCGGCGAGTTCGGGTAGAAGATGCCCGCCAGCAGCTCGGGCGAGATGCGCGCATCCACCGGCACGCCGGTCTCGATGATATCGCCCAGGCCGGTACCGCGTTCGATGACGAAGAGCCCGCCGTGCCGCTCGGCTGACATGCGTTCCGCTGCTTTGACCACTGAGTCGATCACCGCTTCGTAGCGGCGCGAGCTGAGCCAGCCCTGCACGCCGGTGCGCCCCAGCCGGTCCAGCGACCGCCGAATCTCCGGCTGGAAGACGATCGCCGCGCCCACCAGGAGCGCCGTGAACGAGTTCGCGACGAGGAAGTTGATCACCGTGAGGTCCAGCAGCCGCCCGAGGACCACGAAGACCAGCAGCAGCGCCAGCGCCCCCCGCAGCTGTGTCATCGCGCGCGTACCCGTGAGCAGCCGCAGCGTCGAGAAGATGACAGCTGCTATCAGCAACACATCGATTGCGCTGGAAAACCGGAACTGGTCAAGGATCTCGCGGATGTGCGTTGTATCGGGCATGGCAGGTAGGCGCGGCTGGGCGCGTCGCCATCATACCGTCTCCAACGGCCAGCGCCGGTTTAGACGCCGAGGCCACCGGTAGCGCCCAGTAGGAAGGCGACGACTGCCGCCTGGGCCCACACGCGATTCTCCGCCTGGTCGAAGATGATCGAGTGCTCGCTCTCCATCATTTCGTCCGTGATCTCGTCGCCGCGGTGGGCCGGGAGGTCGTGCATCACGAGCGAGCCGGTGGCGGCGTGGTCCATCAGGGCGCGGTTCAGCTGGTACCC
This sequence comes from Anaerolineaceae bacterium, assembly GCA_040007415.1. Taxonomy (GTDB): domain Bacteria; phylum Chloroflexota; class Dehalococcoidia; order Tepidiformales; family Tepidiformaceae; genus PNKC01. The sequence goes on along the minus strand of JBDTVB010000436.1, from coordinate 457 downwards.
GGCGAAATCTATACGCCGGCGCTCCGATTCACGCTCCTGGCCCATGGACGTCCAGACGTCTGTGTAGACGGCCTGCGCGCCGGTGACCGCTTCGACCGGGTCCGTGACGAGCGTGAGCTTGCCGCCGGATGACTGGGCCCGCGCGGCCGCCTCGGAGACCACCGGTTCGGGGAGCATGTAGCCGCGCGGCGCCGCCATTCGCACGTCCATGCCCAGCGCCGTGGCCGTGAGGACAAGGCTGGCGGCCACGTTGTAGCCATCGCCGACGAACGCTATCGACTTGCCGCGCAGGTCGCCGAGCTTCTCCTGCACGGTGAGCAGGTCGGCCAGCGCCTGGCAGGGGTGCTCCTCGTTGGTCAGGGCGTTGACCACGTGCAGCCGCGGCGCGGCGGTGGCAAACTCGACGAGACGGTCCTGGGCGAACGTCCTGATCACCACGCCAGAGACCCAGCGCTCG
>JBDTVB010000435.1:0-2667 GCA_040007415.1 Anaerolineaceae bacterium | reverse complement strand
CGAAAGCCGCTCGCCTTCGAGCCTTGCGCTCGACATGCTGGAGCCGATGACGCGGTCCTCGACGCCCCGCAGGCGGCCGAGCCAGCCGGAACGCCGCTCCGCGTATTCGGTCGCCTCGAAATGGCCGCTCTGCGTCTCCACGATTTCGGCGCGCGGCATCTCAACCCGGTAACGCGTGATGCGGCCGCGTTTATCTTTGCCTGGCGTGAAGTGTGGGCCTGAACCCTGATCCGGCACGCGGCTTAGACTACTGCGAATTGCCCGTACGGGTCACGGCACGCGTAACCAGCCCCGCGAACGGTCGCTGGGACACTCTGTTGCTTCGGATCGAACCACACCTTGCCATCCGTCGGCACCGCGGAGACGAACTCCCTCAGTTCATAGGCGGGGGGCACACGACCGGTGACGTAGTCAAGCGATCACAAGTCGTGCCTTCACGACCCAGCGTCCAACGTCTGCACGAGTTTCCCGCCACAGTCATAGAGGAGGGCGTAATGGGTTGACTAACTGTGATATTGTACGGTCGCTTTCGCTTGCACTCGGCCGTTCTCTGATGTCACGGTCCGAGATTCCGAGAGCGCCGCTGGAGGCCGTTGTGAATCTGTCCCGTAGCTCCTTCCTGATCGCGCTCCTGACCCTCGCCATCGGGGCATTGATCACCGCTTGCGGCGGCGATGATAATTCCGACAGTTCGACCAAAGACTCGTCTACAAAAGACACGGGCGGGAGTGGCGCCAGCAAGCAAACGGCGAATCCGTCCGGCGGAAGCATCAAGATACCGGCGATCAAAGATGGCGCGTTTCAGGACGGTGTGACCAACATCGAAATCTCGGGAGAAAAGAACCTCAAGATCGACGGCAAGGGCAACGGGATCGTGTCGTCTGGATTCACGCTGCTCACCTATGTTGGCTCGGGCGGAACTGCCGCCCAGTTTGCGTTCCAGGCTGACACGCCCGATAGTCCCGGCGGCGTCACGATCACAGGGGGAGAGGTCGTTACAGGAGGTCAGTGGGGCAGGGAGTGCACAGTCTCACTCAGCGACAACCCGAAAGAACTAAAGGGCGAGTTCAGCTGCAAGAATGCGGATGCACTGCTCAACGGCACCAAGAGCGCCAAAGTGAACGTCAAAGGGACCTTCACAGCGCAGCGATAAGCCCAGAAACGCGGTTCACGTCGGTGCACCAGATGTTCGGCTGTTACTTGGGGCGCATTGTGCCTGACGATGGCCCGCCCATCGAAATCCGCGACCTCTTTGGCTGGATTGAAGAACACGACGCACGCTGGTCGGTGCCCCACGCCTCGATGGCCAATCTGGCGATTAGCCCGCGGAGGAACGGTTCTTGCGGCGGCCGCGGCTGCCCGGGCTGAATGGGAAGTAGACCACGTTCACCTGGCGGCGTTTCTCCAGCAGGTGCGTTAGCCGTTTGAGGCTCTGGTTCACCAGCGCATGCTGATACCAGTGGCGGACTTCGAGCAGAGGCACGATCACGGTGACTTCGTACGGCGCGCGGCGGAGCCGGTCGTTCACGTACGAGGCGATCGGGTCGGCAACTGTGCGGTAGGGTGAATCGATCACGACGAGCGGCACGCCGGGAAACTGCAAGGCCCAGCGCGCTTCCACGTTAGAAGGTTCATCCGGGTCTACCTGCACATGCACCGCGACCACGTCGCGCGAGCGTTCGCAGGCCGAGCCGAGGGTCATCACGGTTGCCAGGTTGATCTCTTCGACCGGCACTACGATGGGGATCATCGAGGACCCGGTGGGACGCATGTCGAGGATAGCGTCAGGGGCCACGTGAAGCGCGCGCGCGAGCGTTTTGTAGAACCTTCCGACGAACCAGGCGAGCGAAGCCAGGATGGGGATCAGGATAACGACCACCCAAGCTCCTTCGGCGAACTTGGCTTCGAGAATGACAACGAACACAAGTGCCGTGGCAACCGCACCCGAACCGTTGACGAGGGCCGCGCGCCGCCAGCCCTGTTCACGGGTCTTGAGCCAGTGCCGCACCATCCCCGATTGACTGAGCGTAAAGCTCAGGAAGACGCCGAGGGCGTAGAGCGGGATGAGCCTCGTGGTTTTGGCATTGAACGCGATGAGGAGCGCTCCCGAGAGCGCCGCCAGCACGATGATCCCGTAGCTGAAAACGAGCCGGTTGCCGCGGGCGTGAAAGATCCTCGGCATATAGCCGTCGCGGGCGAGGATCGCGGAGAGCCGCGGAAAGTCCGCAAACGATGTGTTCGCGGCGAGAATGAGGATGCCAGCGGTCATCAACTGGAGGAATCCAAAGAGCGCGGTGCCGTCGCCAAACGCCTGGGCGCCAAGTTGCGCCGGGATGGTGTTGTCTTCGTGCGGGATGAAGGCGTAGTAGCGCGCAACCAGCGTCATGCCAATGAACAGCGAGCCGAGGACCAGCCCAAGGGTAAGCAAGGTAGTGCTCGCGTTCTTCGCCGCAGGCCGCTTAAAGGCCTGCACCCCGTTCGAGATCGCCTCCACGCCCGTGAGTGCCGTGCAGCCGTTGGAGAACGCTTTCAACAGCAGCAATAGGCCGATGCTTTGAAACTGGCCGTCCAGTTGGGCCGGATCTGGCGTGCCGGCGGCCAGCGGGTTGTTACCGCCAGAGACGATCTTGATCAGCACGACCACGATCGCCACGCCAAGGGTAATGA
>JBDTVB010000434.1:0-2672 GCA_040007415.1 Anaerolineaceae bacterium | reverse complement strand
AATCCTCGGCGAGTTCGATCAGTAGGTGCTCATCCTCGCGGATCGCTTCAACTGTCGCGGCACTCTCGGATCCTGGGTGTTCTTCCGTGCTGTGCCCACGCAGATTTACTCCGTCCAACGCGACGCACGCGGCCTCAAACACGAATTCTTCGATTGGTTGCGCCAGGCGTGCCAGCTTTCCGCACGACGCACGGCCGGGCGACTTTGCGCAGACATAGCGGCGCTGCCCGTTAATTTGAGGTCGGGCGATCAATGACACGCCGCACACGCCGCAACGGAGCATGCCCGAGAGGAGGTACGAGCGGGCGTTAGAGAAGGACTTTCGTCGACGGGGGTCGTTCAGGACGGCACGGAGCCTCTGGGTTTCACCAGGCGTGAGGAGGCGGGCCACGTTCCGTCAGTGAAAACGCCGCCATAGTCTCTGCAGGTAGATGTCTTCCAGCGACGGGCGGGTGACGACGAGGCCAGGCAGCTCATCGAACCCGAGGTTCTTCGCCCAACTGGAGAGCACAACGACAGCCGCCGTTGGCGTCGCCGTCGCGATGGTTACCAGTGGCGGGGCTAAGGTGGCAGTCAGTCCGGCGGGCAATGGGGTGGTCGCCAGCACTCCAATCGCTTCAAACGCCACCTGCGTGAACCGGTGCTGGCGTCCGCCGATCTTGCGCGGGGCGCCGATCGCCGCCAGTTCGCCACCGATGATCACGGCGACGCGGTCGGCCAACGCTTCCGCTTCCTCAAGGTAATGGGTAGTTAGGACTACCGTTTTTCCGAGCGCAGCGAATTGGCGGACGACATCCCAGAGTTGGCGGCGTCCCTCCGGGTCCAGGCCGGTTGTCGGCTCATCAAGGAAGATCAGTTCGGGGTTCCCGATGAGGCCGAGCGCGAGGTCTACGCGCCGCTTCTGGCCGCCTGAGAGGTTTCCACACCGCGCGCGGCGCTTCTCGTCCAGGCCCACGAGGCCGATGACTCGTCCGGTATCGAGGGGTTGTGGGTAGAAGCGCGAGAACTCCTCAATCACTTCCTGAACGGTGAGTTCGTCGAAGACCACCGTGCTTTGGAGGACAATGCCGATGCGCGCTCGCCACGCCGCGGTGGGGTGACCGGGATCTGACCCAAGCACCGTGGCATCGCCAGCCGAGCGGCTTCGGTAACCCTCGAGTATTTCGACGAGGGTGGTCTTGCCGGCGCCGTTCGGGCCAAGGATCGAGAATACTTCGCCCGGCCGGATGTCGAGGTCGATGCCTTTCAACGCTTCGAATGCGCCATAACTCTTTCGAAGGGCACGGATGGAGACTGCGGATTGAGTCATTCGGCCGGCCTCCCAAGGCGTGCGGATTGAGGGGGTCCGGCCAGTTCCTTGGCTAGTCGATGAGCGCGGCGATCACCGCATCGACGACTGCGTCTGCCTTCGCGCGCATCTCCTCATCTGTCGCATCCTGGATGGGGTGCGGGACGAAGATGCGCCGCACTTCCGGGAGCCCGAGGGCGGCGGCCTGGTGGGTCGCTGCATCGATGAATTCGCTGGAGGCGAGGAAGACTGCTGGCATGCCCTGGATTTCGAACCACGTCGTATCGTGCACACTGCACGTTGTGCAGGATCCTCAGTCAGCGAGCGCTTCGATGACGAAGGCGCACTCCCGCGCGATCTTCTTGCGCAGGTCGTCCGGCGCAGGCTTGGTGAACGTGGGCTTGGCGTAGTTGCGAAACTCGACGTTCGAGAGGCGTTCGCGAAGCCGCTTCTCGAGCTGGGAGATGAGGATGTCGCCCCGCGGCTTGGAGATATTCAACAAGCCGACGACGCCGGTCAAGGCTTCGGGCCGCGGCGCAAGGCCCCGGCGGACGGGCACGCGTTCGTCTGTAGGGTCGAGGATGGTGGTCATGGCGCCTCCGATCTGCGGTGGAGTATACAGAACCGTGGACCCGCGTCTGTAGCCCAAGCCACACCTGGCACTTCGAGCGGCTAATCGAGCACTCGCTGCATGTGCGTGGTGTCGTGCCATTCGCCGAACTTGAAGCCGGCGCCGCGCAGTGTCCCGGCGTCTTCGAAGCCATGCTTCTTGTGGAGTTCGAGGCTGGCCGTGTTCGTCGAGGTGATCGAGGCGACGACGAGGTGGACGCCGATCGCTCGCGCAGCCCCAAGCAGCTCCCCGAGAAGCGCGTTGCCCACGCCCTGGCCACGGACGCTGGGATCGATGTAGATGGTGTCTTCCCTCGTGAAACGCCAGCCAGACTTCGCACTCATGAACGTCAGATACGCGAAGCCAACGACCTCGCCGCCAGATTCTGCGACGAGCACAGGCGTCGAGACATCATGCCCGGCGAACCACGCCTCGCGCTGCTCCATCGTCCACGGCGCCTCATCCCAGGTTGCGACCCCGGTTTCAATCTCATCGTTATAGATGCGCAGGATCGCGGGCAGGTCCTCGGTCCGGCAGGGGCGGATACGGAGCTCTGGAGTGGGCACGGTCGCAAGTGTAGGAAGCGCCTGTTTCGGAACTGTTTCGGATGGTAGCGAGCACTTGTCGCCATTCGCTCAAATGTTCTAGAATTGGCCCGGTGACAACCAGCGTGAGCGGCAATCACATGGCCTCCCCCGCACTCAAGCGCGCCCAGCAGGTGCTGCGCGATGTCTTTGGCTACGCGGCATTCCGTCCTGGCCAGCACGAGGTGAT
>JBDTVB010000433.1:0-2674 GCA_040007415.1 Anaerolineaceae bacterium | reverse complement strand
CGTCGGACTCACCGTGACCCAGCAGTTCCACGCTGATCACTTCGAATCGTTCGTTCAGTCCGGGTACGTTCGCAGCGAACGAGGCGGCACTCGCCGTGAAGCCGTGGACGAGGACGATCGGGGGGCCGCCCGCAGACGGATAGACCGTGTAGCCAATACGCTCCCCAGGCTTCCCAAAACGCGGCATAGACGAACGGTAAAGCGGGCCGCGCGCAGAGGGAAGAGGTTACTGGCCAATCGAAGAACATCCCGGACGGTAGGAAACTGGCTAACTCCGTGCTCCCAGTGTCCGCTTTCGCGGGGCAGGCGGCGCGCGGGCAAGGACTGGTACCATCTTCGCCATGGATATCGAATACGTGCTGATCGCGGATTACGCGGAGATCGTGGCAGGAAAGCTCTACGTGATGGGTGGCGGCTGGGATAGCACCACTGCCGCCGAGGTGCCGGCGGGCATTCGGATGGCGATTGCCGTGGGCGTGCGGCTTGGCTGGGAAGAAACGAATACCGCCATCCCCGTAGAGATGACGGTGCACGACGATGATGCTCAGGAACTGGTGCGCGTGAACGGATCGGTGCAGGTTGGACGGTCGGCAGAGCTGCTGCCAGGATCCACGCAGCTCGCGCAGATAGCGATCAATCTCCAGCTCCACCTGCCGAGCTTTGGGGGCTATCGTGTCCGCGTGGTGGCCGGGGGCGACGGCCTGACGCGGTCACTGCCCTTCCGGCTGACACGGCGCAGCGTCAGCGCGTAGGCCTCGCTCCCTGTAGCGGCCCATGAGGGTCAGGGGCTGCTCAACCCGTCACGAATCTTCTCAAGGGCGGTCCGGTGGCGTTGCGACATGCGACCGGGCGCGCCGAGCGGCACCTGCGCCGCTGCCTCCTGACGGAGCGCCTCGCGCACCCGCGCGAGGCTCGCGCGCGCTGCCCCAAAGCTGGCATGGATCGTCTCGAACGAATCGCCTGTGACGAGGCCGGGGTCCATCTCCGGCTCAGTCGCCAGCAAGGCCGTACGGAACTGATCGAGCGCCGCTCGTTCACGCAGTTCGCGAGCGCTCAGTTCGGCGCGGAGGGCCGTAACTTCGGTGGCTTCTGGCTCAGCGGGGACTTCCGCACGCTCTGCCGGGTTCTCAGGCGCAAGTTCTGTGGTTTTCTGCTCGTCGGTCATCTCTACCTCCTGGGGGTGTTCGTGGATTCGTTCCCACGCTGCCGGGCGGCGCACGTAAAGCGAAGGGGAGCATGTCGCTCGCCCGCGCGGGAGGCGGGTGGTAGCCTCAAATTCGTTCATGAAGATTCGTACGCTGTTCGCTCTCTCGCTGGTCGGCGCACTCAGCTTCGCCGCCGTCGCGTGTGGCGATGGCCCGGCAACGCCCGCCGCTGGCGGCACTGTTGGGGCCAACGCATCGGCTACCATTCCGGGTATCCCGGCCGACTTCGGCCCGGCGCCTACCCTCGGCGGCAACGTCAAGACGATTTCCCCGGCGCACGCGGCACTCGTCAGCCAGGCCTCGACGCGCAGCCCCAATGCCGGCATCCCGAAGGGGCTCTGCGCAGAAGTGACTTTCGATGGGCTCCCCGAAAACGCCCAGTGGTTCCGGATGGCGCTCGATGGCAAGGAAGTCACCACGAAGCTCACGTGGATCGTAGCCAGCCAGGTGGACCCGAAGGACGGGAAGGTTTGCTACGCGCCAACGGAGGGGTTCACGGTCGGCAAACACTCGGCTGCGCTTTCGGTACAGGACCCGCGCAACCCCGCGTCACCTTCCAAACAGGTCGTCGGTTGGGTGTTCGAAGTCACCCCGTAGCGGAAGGCGACGAGAGGTAACCCTGGAAGGTCGGCGCCAGCAGCGCGACCAGTGGCTCGCAATCTGCACTGGTCAGCGCCTCTAGCCCAAGGATCTCTCGCGAGAACATCAGCCCGACGAACTGCGAGGCAACGAGGGCGGCGCGCAGCTCTGGCATCGGGAGGCGGAGGAGGCTTGTCAACGGGCCGAATACTTCCGCCACGATGTAGTCGTTGAGCATTGCGGCTGCTGCCGCTTCTGACACCGCGGAGCGGATCAGACCGAGGAAACGCCCACGCGCCGGCTCGGACTGCGAAAGCTCGACGAAGAACCGCGCGAACCGCTCCCCCAACTCTGACGGCTCACCGCGAATGAGCGTCGTGAACGCCTCCGCGGGCACGTACGGCAACTCCATGGCGGCGCTGAAGAGCCCGGCCTTTGAGCCGAAGAAGTGGATGACAAGCGCCGGGTCAACCCCAGCGGCGAGAGCGATCGACCGGATGGTCGCACCCTCGTAGCTTTCCCGCCCGAATGCTTCGCGGGCCGCGCGGAGGATCTGGGCGCGAGTCTCGCTCTGGCCTGGCCGCCGTCCGCTTCGTGCCCGCCCCGGTAAATTCATCGTCCGTTCAATTTAGGCGTGGCTGGAACGGAACGTCAACGTGGGGATCGGCCCAGGTGCGCGCGGTACCGACTCAAGCGATGGCCACAACCCAGCCGCCGCAGAACCTGCCGGTCTGGACGGGCCTGGCGGCGCGTGCGTGGTCCACCTTCTTACTGCGTCCGTCTCGCATGAATTTACAGAGCGTTAACACCACGCCTCGCCGCGGTGTGGTACAACATGCCTGCCGAATTCACCGCAAGGTGAAACGGGGGAACCAACTTTTGGGGTGTAT
>JBDTVB010000432.1:0-2680 GCA_040007415.1 Anaerolineaceae bacterium | reverse complement strand
CTCCACGACCTGCCTCAGCGGTTTGCCTCGTTGGCGGCCTGCGGCGTCCCGGACCGGTCAGCACCCCACTTCCCCCGATCCTCGGTTGGCGATACCGTGCACGCTGCTATGCCCACGCTGAAGACCTGGTTCGCCGCATCCCGTCCGTTCTCTTTTACAGCAGCCGCCGTGCCCGCCATTGTCGGCACGCTCCTGGCATCTGAAGACGCCTTTAGCTGGTGGCGGGCGCTGCTGGTGGTGCTCGGGTCTGTGCTCTTCCTGGCGGGGACCAACTTCGTGAACGACTACTACGACAATGCCAAGGGCGCGGACGGCCCCGAGTCCCTCGGCATGGCGGGGTTCATTCAGCGCGGCATCCTGACGCCGAAACAGGTGCTGATCGCCGGACTCCTCTGCTTCGGCACCGGTGGGGTCATCGGGCTGGTCCTGTGCGCTACGGGCAGCTGGCAGATCCTCTGGATCGGCGTCGCGAGCGCGCTGGCGGGCTTCCTCTATACGGGTTGGCCGGTGCACCTGGCGTACATCGGGCTGGGTGAGGTGACCGTCTTCCTCTTCATGGGGCCCGTAATCGTGGTCGGGGCGTACTTCGTGCAGACCGAATCGTGGGACTGGCAGCCGTTCGTCGCTTCTCTGCCCATCGCGTTCCTCGTCACTGCCATCCTCCATGCCAACAACCTGCGTGACATCGACCTCGACAAGCAGCACGGCAAGCGCACAGTGGCGACGATGATCGGCCGCAAGCGGGCAAACGTCGAGATGTACCTCCTGCTCGGCTGCACGTATGTGGCGCTCGTGGTGGCGGCGGCGGTTGGGGCGATGCCGTGGCCCGGCTTGCTGGCGCTTGCGACGCTGCCGCTGGCCAGGCCGATCGTCGATGTGGTGCGGGCGGGCGGAAATCCCAAGAAGCTCAACATGGCGCTCTACGGCACGGCACAGCTGCACATGAAGTTCGGGGCAATGCTGGCGCTGGGCCTGGGGCTGAACTGGGCCTGGGTGTCTCTCTAAGGTTCGGATCAGTCGCCTGGCAACAGGCGGTTGTACGTTTCGTGTGACATCAGTTGGAAGTCCAGCACCCGTCCGGAGCGGTCTTCAGCGACGAGCCGGTAGAATCCCGGCAGATCCACCCGGACGATGGTTCGATCGTGGCGCATCCGCCGTCCCTCGTAATGCTTGAAGTGCATTCCAGCGGCAAGCGCCTCTGCGATACGCAGAGCAGCATCACCCACCTTGCGTGGGAAGCGATGCGAATCGCCGGCCTGGCGCCGAAAGAGCCGGTCCCATTGCGCAACACGCATTGCCTCCGCCACGGCGTGGGCCGTTTCAGCGGCCTGGAGACGGTCTGCATTGCGTTGTTCGATAAGGCAGCGATGGCATTGCCGTCCGAGTCCCTTGTGCCCACAGGAGAAGCTCTTCGTCCGGACTGCCATGCCACACCTCGCGCTCGCTGAATTCAGCGGAGTCGAAATATGCAAGCCAACCGCGACAGCCGCCGTCGCGTTCGCTACGAACCGCCCACGCCCAGCGCTTCCTGCGAAAACTGTTGCCGGTAGAGCCGCGCGTACACCCCGTCCATAGCGAACAGTTCGGCGTGGCGGCCCTGTTCAACGACAACGCCGTGGTCCATCACGACGATCACATCGGCCGCGACGATCGTCGAGAGCCGGTGGGCGATGGCTATCACCGTGCGGCCGCGCGTCAGCCGCTCCAGCGCGTCCTGGATGGCGCGTTCGGTCTCGGAATCCACGCTCGAGGTCGCTTCGTCGAGGATCAGGATTGCCGGGTCTTTGAGCAATGCGCGAGCGATCGCCACCCGCTGCTTTTCGCCGCCAGATAGGCGGTAACCGCGCTCGCCGACGATCGTGTTGTAGCCCCGCGGCAGCCCGGCGATGAACTCGTGGATGTTGGCCGCGCGCGAGGCCCGTTCGATCTCCTCGTCGGTCGCATTCGGACGGCCGTAGCGCAGGTTCTCCTTGATCGTTGAGTGGAAGAGAAACGGCTCTTGGTTGACCATCCCGATGTTCGCGCCGAGCGATTCGAGGGTGATTTCGCGAATGTCATGGCCGTCGATCGTGATCCGCCCCTCGTTTACGTCGTAGAGTCTCGGGACGAGGTACGCGGCCGTCGTTTTGCCCGCGCCGGAGTGGCCGACAAGGGCGGCGAACTGCCCTCGGGGGACATCGAAGGAGACGTGCTGAAGGGTCTGACCTTCGGCGCTATAACTGAAGCTGACGTCTTCGAAGCGAACGTCGCCGTGCACCCGCTGGAGCGCCACGGCGCCTGGCTTATCGGCGATCTCATGTTCAAGGTCGAGGTAGTCAAAGAGGCGTTCGAAGAGCGCGAGCGAGCTGAGCACCGTGATGTTGATGTTCAGCAGCTGTGAGATCGGCGCGAACAGCCGGCCAAGCAGCCCCGCGGAGGCAACCACCGTACCAAGCGAGGCCTCGTTACCGATGATCCGATGGCCGCCGTACCAATAAACGACCGCCGGCGTGATCGCCCCGAAGAGGCCAACCACCACGCCGAATCCGCGGCCGACCATCGCCCGGCGGATGTTGAGCGAGCGGATGCGCATCGCCTTCTCTTCGAAGCGTTCGATTTCGTCTGCCTGGCGGCCGAAAGTCTTGACGAGCAGGGCGCCACTGACCGAGAGCGTTTCCTGCATCTGGCCGTTCATCAGGGC
>JBDTVB010000431.1:0-2692 GCA_040007415.1 Anaerolineaceae bacterium | reverse complement strand
ACGAAGCCTGGATCGCGGCAGGACTGCCGCAGCCCGGAGACCGGGTGGATATCCTCGCAATCACCACCTTGATGCGCACCGACCCACTTACGGGTCAGGACCGGCCGGACGTGGTCTCCGGCTATATGGCGCAGGACGTTGAAGTGCTCGCCGTCGCCCAATCTCTGGTCAAGACCGTCCCTAATCTAGATTCAAAGAAGCCAGGCGTGGACGGGACAGCGACGTCCGGCGGGGCGGCAGCAGTCGTCCCCTCCACAAAGCCCGGCGAGGCTGGCGACACCTACGAGAAGTCGATCTCGATCACGCTTGCCCTACCGCCAGACCTGGCCGCCAAGGTGGCGCTGGTCGACGCGATGAAGGACGACGTGGGTCAATACCGCATTCTTCCGCGCCAGAAGGGTGATGCCGTGCCAATCACTGGCACCACAACCTGGAGCTACGACGACATCTTCCCGGCCAAGAAGAAGTAACAGGCCGCGGCAATACGAATACGGTGCCTGGCGAGAAGCGACGCTCGCCGGGCGCCATCAAGGCAAACTGTCCGGTGGTCCCGGGCGCCGATGGTGGAGGACAGACGATGTCACGAGTCCCGCAGATAATCGTGGTTGACCCGGACCGGGAGAGCTCAGCCGAGATCCAGAAGATGCTGAGCATGCTCGGCTTTCAGGTTCTGGCGAGCGCCGGCTATGGCGTTGAGGCCTTTACGTTGGCGTTCCAACTGAAGCCCGACCTCATCCTCATGCGGATCGAAGATCCCCTGGTTCGCCCGATGCAGACGCTGTCACGAATCAACGATGGCCTGCCAGACTTGCCGATTGTGGTGTTCTCGACGGAGGCGAACCTCCGGTTGATGCGCCAATCGATGGTCTCCGGCGCATCCGACTACCTCCAGGAACCGCTGCAGTCTGAGGACGTCGAAGCCGCGATTATGCGCGTCCTCGAACGCAAGGAGCGAGAGGGCATGCGCCGGCGCGGCGAACTCGCCGACCCAATCGCCCAGGGGACGGTCATCACCGTCTTCGGCGCAAAGGGTGGAATCGGCAAAACGACGATCGCATCGAACCTCGCCGTCGCGCTTACAACTGAAGCTCACCAGACGGTGGCGCTTGTGGACATGGACACGCGGTTCGGCGATGTCGCGATCACAATGGACATCGCTGTGGAACGCTCGATTGCAGACCTCGCGCGGAACCTGGAGAACGTCGACCGCAACTCGTTGCGCGAGTACCTCGTCCAGCATGAATCCGGAGTTCGCATTCTCCCGGCACCGACGCGGCCGAGTGACTGGCGAAACCTCACTGCGCAGCACATCCGAGACGTTGTTGACATACTCGCCCAGACTCACGACTTCGTGATTCTGGACACGCCCGGTACATTCAACGAGATCGTGGCCGCCGCAATCGAGGTGGGCACGATGATCTTGCTGGTCACCACACTGGACATGGCGAGCATCAAAGACACGGTGTTGGCCCTGGAGATGCTCCACGAACGCTTCGGAGACGATGAGGACCGGATCAAGGTCGTTCTCAACCGCGCTGGCATGGACACCGGGGTGCGGGAGAAGGACGTCGAGCGGACGTTAGATTCGCCGCTCTGGTGGCGGATTCCGCAGGACCAGGAAGTGGTCAAGGCGGCGCAACTCGGCCGGCCGATTGTGATGAGCCGCCCAAACAGCAAGGTTTCGCTGGAGATTCGAGAGATGGCACGGGCGCTCGCGGGCATTCGGCACAAGACGAAGTCCCAAAAACGCGGCAGCGGCGGATTCGGAAAACTGATCCGTCCGCTGTTCCGTCGAAGCGCCTGATCGATCGACACGGAAAGCTGAGGCAAGCAATGGCTGAAAACCAGGAAGACCAACCTTCTCGTACCGACTCGAACCAGGCGTTCGGATGGTCGAACGTTCGACGCCGGCTCGGCGGTGGCGATGCCACTGCGAGAGCTGTTGACGGCCCTGAAGACAGCGGCACACCCTCTGACGACCGGCCACGGCTCCGTCCATCAGGACAGTTCGGCACGGCCGCAACGCCTCGAAGGAGCTGGGGGCACGGAGACGAGCCTGCTCCCCCGCCGGCACCTCCAGCCGCCGAAGACAGCCAGCGGCCAACGCTGCTGCGGGCGGTACCTGCTCAGACCTCTCCGGGTGCACCTCACAAGAACGAGCCGGCGGTCGCCAGACGGCGACCCACTGAAGCTGCTGGAAGCCGGGCGAATCCCCAGGCCGAAGCAGCGAAGCTTCGCCTGCACGAACTTCTGATCGACGAGCTCGAGCATGGAGCGCTTGAGAACCTCGCCCCTGAGCAACAGCGCGAAGCCGTGATCCGGGCAGCGCGGGAACTGATTACACAGGAGGGCCTCCAACTCGGAGGAACGAGCCGCGAGGAGCTCCTTGAGGCCGTGGCGGACGAGGCACTCGGGCTTGGCCCGCTGGAACCGCTTCTCCGCGACCCGGCAGTCACCGAAGTGATGGTCAACGACCTCGACAAGATCTACTACGAGCAGGAAGGACGAATCTTCCGCAGCCCGGCGCGATTCCGCGATAAGCAGCACATCATGCGTATTATCGAGCGTATCGTTGCGCCCCTCGGCCGCCGTATCGACGAATCCAGCCCGATGGTGGACGCCCGTCTGCCCGATGGGTCGCGCGTCAATATCACCGTCCCGCCCGCTTCACCGAAGTCACCGACAATCACGA
>JBDTVB010000430.1:0-2697 GCA_040007415.1 Anaerolineaceae bacterium | reverse complement strand
CTGAAAGGTGCCAAACCGATTGCGGTGATCTCCAACGATTCGAAGATCGACTTTTGCATGAAGCTGGGCGCGGTCGGGTGCATCAACCGCAAGCAGTTCCATCACTGGGGACGGCTCCCAAACTGGGAAGACAGCGAGGCGATGAACACGTTCACCAGCGGCGCCCGGGCGTTTGGGAAGGCGATCTGGGACATTCTCGGGGAGCGGCGGAGCCCGCGCATCGTCTTCGAGCACCCGGGACAGGACACCGTTCCAACCTCAACGTTCGTTGCGGAGAGCGGCGGAATGGTCGTGATCTGCGCCGGGACGACGGGCTATAACGCGGACGTTGACCTGCGGTATCTGTGGATGCGCCAGAAGCGGCTGCAGGGCTCGCACTTCGCAAACGATGAGCAGTCGTACGCGTTCAACGAGCTTATGGTCGCGGGGAAGATCGACCCCTGCCTCTCGCGCACCTTCAAGTTCGAAGAGACGGGCGACTGCCACCAGCTGATGTACGAAAACCGCCACCCGGACGGCAACATGGCGATTCTCATCGGCGCCCCGGCCCCGGGGCTGAAGTAGGGGTTACGCGAGAGCCAAACGCGCGCCTGAGGTCACGGCCCGGGTGTCGGGCCAACGATGACGCGACTCTGAGGCACCTCATGAAGTAAGCCGCCGGGAGAAGACATGCACCCTGGACCAGCCCCGAGAATCAAACCGCTCGCCACGTGGAAAGTCAGGCCAAAACCGTCGGCGGAGCGGTAGATGAGGCCGTAGTCGCCCTGCGGGATCCAGTTGTACAAATACGGGCCAGCCCGATCCTCGGTGACGACGGCATACAGTGATCTCTGGTGGGCTGCCCAGTTGTCAAGGGCTTTCTCGATGACCTCGTCTTCCGTCACCTGCTCGCAGTCGGCCATCCGAAAAAACGGAACAAGATCGCCAGACCGGAATCCTGGCGGGCACTTTACGAACAGGGAAAGAGGCGGGGGGTCTTCGCGACACTCAGTCGGGGTCAGCGAGGCGTGACTAAGAATCTGGGTCGAAGCGGTGGCCGTGTCGAGGAGCTGGATCGTCGGGACTAGCTCGGGGGGGAGTCGAGGCGCGAGCCCCGGAGACGGGCTCGGGCGAACGTTCGTCGGAGCGCTCGCCGCCTCCGACGAGACACCAATCGCAGGCGACTGGGATTGACGCTGCGGCCCAGGCGGTTGATTTGAGCCGCAGCCAACGACCTCAAGCGCAATCACGACGAGGGCAGCCACCAACGAGGCATACCTATTGATCCGCAGGATGTGGCTCACGTGGCCCTTCACCGTCCCGGGAGAGCACACGAGGACCGCCGCGATTTCACTGTTGCTGTAGTCGTCCCCCACCAGCTCAAGCACATGATCCCTGCCGTCAGCGCCCCACTCTCACCCGTGGAACTGCCCGTCATGTCGCTCAGAAGGCCACCTCGTTTCCGCACCGCCGGCACCGGGATGATACAGCTGCCGCAACGGAGGGCAACGGCCATTCGGTCCATGACCCCGGCCCGTTTGGCCCGTCTTGCCTCCCGCAGTGTCCCGAACTCCTTGCCCCCTTCATAATGTCCCCACGCCCACCTCCCTAACGAAAGGGGCCAACACCCGCACATGGCCCGTGACTACGCCGCTGACCTCATCGACCCCATTGCCAGGGAGATCGTCTCCAACGTCGGGACCTGGGTAGACCGCGAGGTGAAGCCGGTCGCCACCCAGTTGGAGCACGCCGACGAGTACCCCGACGCGCTCGTCAAGGGGATGTCGGAGATGGGACTCTTTGGGATCAAGATCCCCGAGCAGTACGGTGGCCTCGACCTCTCGTTCGAGTGCTACGCCGGCGTCTGCATGGAACTGTCGCGCGGCTGGATGAGCCTGGCGGGCATCATCAATACGCACGTCCTGGTTGGATACGCTATCAGCGAGTACGGCACCGATGAGCAGAAGCAGAAGTTCCTGCCCCGGCTCGTCGAGCCGGAGATTCGCTGCGCGCTGAGCATCACCGAGCCGGACGCCGGTTCCGACGCACAGGCGATCAAGACCACGGCTCGCCGCGACGGCGACGACTACATCATCAACGGCCAGAAGATGTGGGTGACGAACGGCCACCGTGCCGGCGTCTACCTGGTGATGACCAAGACGGACCCGACCGCAGAACCGCGGCACAAAGGCATCACAGCATTCCTGGTGGACGCTGGCACGCCCGGTTTCACTCCCGGCAAGCGACTGGAGAAGTTGGGCTACAAGGGCGTCGAGACAACGGAACTGTCGTTCGATGACGCGCGCGTCCCGGCTTCCGCGCTGCTGGGCGGCAAGGAAGGTTCGGGCTTTCAGCAGATCATGTCCGCGCTCGAAGTGGGCCGCATCAACGTTGCCGCCCGTGGCGTCGGCCTGGCCCAAGCGGCATTCGATGACGCCATCCGCTATGCGCAGAAGCGCCACGCGTTTGGCAAACCAATCTTCGAACACCAGGCGCAGCAGCTTCGATTGGCCGAGATGGTGATGAAGATTCGCGCGGGCCGACTCCTAACGCTTGACGCGGCACGGAAGAAGGACTCAGGGGTGCGCAGCGACCTTGACGCAGGGATCGCCAAGTACCACGTCCCCAAGTTCCAAAAAATGGCCGTGAGCAATATCGCAGCCACCATTCCTAGGCTGTGTGAAATGTTTTGATCGACGAGCGTTTCGACGGGGAGCA
>JBDTVB010000429.1:0-2698 GCA_040007415.1 Anaerolineaceae bacterium | reverse complement strand
CGGCCTATGTCCCGGATCACCGGGATGCGTGGCCGTCGGGGACACTATCGAGGGAACGCTAATTGCGATTGGCGAGGCGATCCGGTTCCATTTGGCCGGTCTGCGCGAAGACGGAGTCCCGATGTCCGAGGCCGTCACGGTGGTTGATTACGTAGCCGCTTGAGGGTCAGTTTGGGACCGGCCCCCGTCGTGGAACATTTACCACGACGGCTGGCGTGGAGGTGGACGGTCCGAGGCTGTACCGTGGTATCTGGGGCACGGCTCATGCGAAAAGTGATTGTTGCGGGCACGGTTGTGATTGCCGCTGCCGGGGTTTCCTGGTTCTTGCTCCCGAAGTCCTGGCTCTACCAGAATCGGCGCCCAACTTATCTCGGCAAACTCGTCAATCGTGTGTGGGCCGGCCTGGCGACGGTGGGCCTCTCACCAGAGTTCCAGGTGGCGCTTGAAGTGAGGCAGCGCCGCTCGGGTGAGTCGCAACTGATTCCCCTCGTGGTAGCTCGAGTGGATGGCGAACGCTATGTGGTCTCCATGCTGGGCGAACGCGCTGACTGGGTGCGCAACGTGCGGGCGGCACGCGGTGAGGCGGTCATTCGCACGCGTCATCGCGAGGACGTCACCCTGGAGGATGTCCCGGCGGCTGAGCGTGCGCCGATTCTGAAGGCCTATCTTGCGCGAGCGCCTGGTGGGAGGCCGCACTTCCCGATCGGCCCCGATGCGGCCGTCGAGGAGTTCGCGCTCCTCGCTGACGAGTACCCGGTGTTCCGCGTCGTCCCACGTTGAGCGTCCTACGCCACAATCTCTTCCCGCCCCGGTTCGCGCCCGCTCGTCCACTGCCGGTAGAGCGCGCTGTAGTAGCCGTTTCTGCGCACCAACTCGGCGTGCGAACCGTCCTCGACGATGTGCCCGTGGTCGACGACCAGCACCCGATCGGCGTGTTCGGCGGTGCTCAGGCGGTGGGCGATGACCACGCTCGTGCGTCCCTTCAACAGCCCGCGCAGCGCCACTTCCACCATCTCTTCGGTCGAAGGGTCCAGGCTGGAGGTGGCTTCGTCGAGGATCAGCACCGGCGGGTTGGCGACGAACGCCCGGGCGATCGAGATCAGCTGCTTCTCGCCCGCCGAAAGCCGCGACCCGCGATAGCTGACCAGCGTCTCGTAGCCCTGCTGCAGTGACTCGATGAAGCTGTGGATGCCGAGCGTTTTCGCAGCCTGCACCACCTCTTCGTCCATGGCGTTGGGTTTTCCGAAGAGGATGTTTTCGCGAATTGTGCCGGTGAACAGGAAGCCCTCCTGCGGCACCATCGTGATGTGCTGGCGTAGGTCGCTGGAGCGCACATTGCGCAGATCATGGCCATCGACCGTGACGCGGCCCTCCACCGGGTCGTAGAAGCGCGTCATCAGCTTCGCCAGCGTGGATTTGCCCGCGCCCGTCGGCCCAACCAGGACAACGTGCTGGCCGGGTTCGATCACGACGTCGATGTCGCGCAGCACCGGTACCAGGGGGTCGTAGCCAAACGTCACCCCTTCAAGCGCGATCCGCCCTGCGCCGTTGGCCGGCAGCGACTCAGGGTTCTCTGGCTCGGCGAGGTCGGACTCCACAGCCAGCAGCCCAAAGATCTTGTTCAGAGCCGCGCCTGCGCTCTGTGCCATATCGAAGACTTGCGAGAGGTTCTGGATCGGCTGGAAGATGAAGTCCAGGTAGAAGACGAACGCGGCCACCGTGCCAACCGTCAGCCGGTCCCCGGCCACCTGCCTGCCGCCGTACCAGAGGATGATCGAGATGCCGAGGACGCCAAGGAACTCCACCACCGGGAAGTAGAGCGCGGAGATTCGCACCGAGCGCACGTTCGCCTCGTAGTTGCGCTCGTTGATCGCGCCAAAGCGCTCCATGTTGTGCTGCTCCCGCGCGAACGCCTGGACGACGCGTAAGCCGGAGAACGACTCCTGCATGTGCACCAGCACGTCCGCGATCCGTTCGCGCACCGACCCGTACGCCCGCTGCGAAGCGACCCGGAAGACCGCTGTAGCGATGATCAGCGGTGGAATGATCACGGCCGTCGCCAGCGAGAGCCGCCAGCTCAGGCCGAACAAGATAATCGTGGCGCCGAGCAGTGTGAGCGTGGATTGCACGAGCATCAGGAAGCCGTTGTTCAGCACGTCGGTCAGGGTTGCGATGTCCGCGGTCATCCGGCTCACCAGCCGTCCCGCGCTCTGCCGCCCAAAGAACGAAAGCGACATTCGCTGGTAGTGCGTGAACAGTCGCACGCGCAGCGCGTAGAGCAGATCCTGCCCGAGGATGTTTACGGTGTACGTCGCCACTGCCTGGAAGAGGTAGACCACCAGGATGAGCACGAAGAAGAGGACGGCGGCACGTACCAGGTTGTCTGTACTCTTGTCCGCCACGCCGTGATCGAGGGCGTACTGAATAACCAGCGGCTTCGCCAGGCTGGCGCCCGTAAACACGCAGATCGAGAGCACCGCCAGGAGCAGCATTCGCCAGCGCGGCCCCAGCATCTTCATCGCACCGCTCAAGCCGTTGGTCACAACGATATCGTCGCGCTGGCTGCTCACGAGGCCGCCTCCAGCTGCCCGAGGACCTCGCCATAGCGGCGGCAGGTGCTCATCAGATTTTGGTGGGTGCCGGTCTGGTAGACCCGCCCTTCGTCCACCAGCACGACCTGGTCGGCTAACGAAATCGT
>JBDTVB010000428.1:0-2713 GCA_040007415.1 Anaerolineaceae bacterium | reverse complement strand
GTACGACGCGATGGTAGTCGCGGCCCACCCCGATGATGCTGAGGCCCAAATGGGGGGCGTCCTCGCCAAACTCAGTAACGCCGGGCAACGCATCCTCTTGGTCGACCTCTCGAATGGCGAGCCAGCCGACTTCGGCATCCGTGGGGAGCGTGCTCAGCAGGCTGCTGAGGCCGCTCGGATCCTGGGAGTCGACCGTACCTGCCTCGGCATGCAGGATCGACTGGTCGCGGATTCAGTTGTGGCACGCATCGAAGTGGCACGGTTGATCCGCGAGCTTCAGCCGCGGTGGGTGTACGGCACGGGCGAGGCCTGCGTGCATCCAGATCATGTTGCCGCGGCCGGCATTGTGCGAGCTGCGGTCTTCCTTGCGAGGCTGGAGAAGTGGGACGAGGTGCCAGGTGGTGAGCGACTGGCGGGCCAAGACCCATGGAAGGTCGAGCGGCTCTTTTTCCCCCACTGCAAGATGGAGCCCGGATGGTCCGACGCCGCGTTCGCAGTCGACGTCAGCGACGTCTACGATCGGAAGCGCGCGGCGCTTGCGGTGTATGGCTCGATATTCACCGTGAATGACGGGCTCCTCGGCCTTTATGAGGCGGAGGATCAGTATTTCGGGCGGCTCACCGGGGTTGCCTACGCGGAAATCTTCAAGGCCGCATCCTTGCTGCTCGTGGACAGCCCGACCGTGTTCCTGCCAGGAATTCAGGGTTAGCTGTTGCCCGGACAGACCTGCCGCCGCACAGGGAGCAAAACGACTTTGCGGCCCGCCATCGCCGTCCAATTGACATGACCGACACGCCGCACATGGCGCGGACAGTTTTAGAGATCACCACGAAGCTCGGCGGGGGTTGTGGATGGTTCTGTTTGTACCAGACACAGATCAGCCCTCGCTGACACTGAACGATTGCCACCGTCAGGCGCGTTGGGTGTATGGGGTACAAGAGGTCCCACGTTCAAATCGCGGCACCCCGACCAAGATCGAATCTAAGTAAGACGAGATCGTCCGCCGTCGCATCCACCAAATCCAGGCTCGCATCACTACACCTAGATACTAGCCGCCAAAAGCGTGAAGCTAGTGCCTATGGCTGAGATGCGAATCCCCTTCTTCAAGCCGTCTATCGACGACTCCGATATCGAGGCGGTCGCCGAGAGCCTGCGCAGCGGCTGGCTGACAACGGGGCCGAACGTCAAAGAGCTGGAGCGCGAGCTTGCCGAATACTGCGGCGCCACCTACGTGAACGCGGTCAACTCCGCCACGGCGGCGCTCCACCTTGCCCTCTGCGCATGGGACATCGGGCCCGGCGATGAAGTGATCGCACCGGTCTACACGTTTTCGGCCACCGCCAACGTCGTTATCCACACCGGCGCAACGCCCGTGCTGGTCGACGTGCGCGATTCGGACGCCAACATTGACCCCGAGGCGATCGAGCGCGCGATCACCCCGCGCACAAAGGTGATCATCCCGGTCGATTTCGCGGGCGAACCGTGCCAGATGGACCTGATCCTGGACATCGCGAAGAGGCATCACGTGAAGGTCCTCACGGATGCCGCCCATTCGGTGGGCAGCAACTACCGTGACAAACCCGTGGGGAGCATGGGCGACGCCACGGCTTTCAGCTTCTACGCCACGAAGAACATGACGACCGGCGAAGGCGGCGCCCTGGCGACGAACGACCAGGCGCTTAGCGACCGCGCGCGCGTGCTCACCCTCCACGGCATCACCAAGGACGGTTGGAACCGTTACGCGGCCGGTGGCGCCTGGCGCTACGACATCGCGGAGTTCGGCTTCAAGGACAACCTCACGGACCTGGCCGCCTCGCTTGGGCGGCGGCAACTGAAGCGGCTGGACGAATTCAACGAACGCCGGGCGCGCGTGGTCCAACGCTACTTCGCCAACCTGCGTGATGAGGAGCACGTCATCCTCCCGGGCTTCGATGAAGCGAATCACCGGGCGTGGCACTTGTTCATGATTCGCATCAAGAACGAACATTCGCCCGTCCCGCGTGACGAGGTGATCGACCAGCTAGCGGCGCGCGGCATCCAGACGTCGGTGCACTTCATCCCGCTGCACTACTTCACCGCTTACCAGAAGCTCGAACGCTGGCAGAAGGGCGATTTCCCGGTGGCCGAGCACATCTTCGATGGCGCAATCAGCCTGCCGCTCTTCCCGGACATGACCGACGACCAGGTGGACGAAGTGTGCCACGCCCTGCGAGAGATACTGCACCCCGGCTAACGCCGCCGCGCGTCAGACCCCCGGCAACGACTGCTTGCCGGAGAGGCGGACGGGCCGAATCCGCCAGGCTACCATCCCAAGGTCTCGAAAACGGCCCTGGAGGGTCGCCCTCGTCCAGTCCGGCTGATCCGCGAGCCGCTCACCGAGCTGTGCCGCGAACGGCCCGAACTCCCTCGGACTGCCAACGGCTTCCCACGCCCCGGCCCCGGTGACCGAGGTCCACTCCCAGATCCCAGACGTCACGGTACTATCCACCTGGAATGCAACCGAGGCATTTCGCTCAGCGAGGCGGGTTTTCGTGCCCGGCGTCGTCAGGCCGCAGAGTGCGTCATCGAACCATGTGTAGAACATCGGTGCCAGGAAGAGTAAACCGTTCAGTGCAAGCGACAGATACTGTAAGCGTTCTCCGTTGAGGAACGGCGAGACCGCCGAGTCGAGACCCAGCAACTTTAGCGTTGGGCCAGCCGTCGCGAAGATGTC
>JBDTVB010000427.1:0-2718 GCA_040007415.1 Anaerolineaceae bacterium | reverse complement strand
GCACCCATGCCGCCCATGTAGAGCGCAATGTTCGGCTTCATCTGGGCGAGCAGGGCACTCACGTCATCCCCAACGGCCACCGTGCAACCCGCGGCGATATCGAAGTCCTTCATCGACTTGCCGTTGCCAGCGCGCTTAAAGCCCTCATCCAGAGCGGGCTGAAAGAGATGCATACGCTTCGGCGAGAACCAGATGGGCAGCCAGCCGTCGGCAAGCTCCGCGGTGGTGCGGATGTTCACCGGCCCCATTGTCGCGAGGTAGATGGGCAACTGGCGACCGTGGAGGATGCTCTTGAGCGGCTTTCCGAGGCCAGTGGCGCCCGGGCCGTGGTACGGCAACTGGTACTCGTGGCCCTCGTAGGTCACCGGTTCGTCCCGGGCCCAGATCTTTCGCAGGATTTCTACGTACTCGCGCGTGCGTGCGGCCGGTTTCCCGTAAGGGACGCCGTGCCAGCCTTCGACAACCTGCGGTCCAGAAAGCCCGAGTCCGACGAGCGCGCGCCCACCGGAGAGGGCATCGAGTGTCGACATGGTCATAGCGCACATCGCCGGCGTACGGCCGGGAATCTGCATGATGCCAGTGCCAAGCTTGATCCGTGTTGTCTTTGCGGCGAGGTAGGCGAGCGGCGTAACGGCGTCCGAACCGTACGCCTCAGCGGTCCAGACCGAGTCATAGCCCATACGCTCGACGTCGAGAACCAGGTCCAGCGGAAGGCGCATCTGTGCGCCCGAGTATCCGATATTGATCGCCAGCTTCATCTGTTCACCTCGAACACATTCTAGCGAGCGATTGCTCGAGCGCACGTTGGCCCAAAGCCTAATCTAAGCGATAAATCGGTAGCCCTTGCCGCGAATCGTCTGAATCTGTTCGGCGCTTCCGAGCACGTCCCGGACTTTGCGCCGCAGGTTGCTGACGTGGGCGCGCACGAGGGTGCTGGCGCCGGCCGCATCGTAGTACTGCCACACGTCCACGAGCAGTTCTCGGGGATGGAGAGTCTCGCCCTCATGTTCCATCAGGTATGCGAGCAATGTGGCTTCAATGTGCGTGAGATGGGCTTCCCGCTCCGGCCCTCGCAGGGTGTTGGTCTTCAGGTCCAGGTTGATGCCGGCGCAATGGCCTTCTTTGCGGGGATGACCGAGCCGTTCGCGCAATACTTCACCCAACGCTTCGATCGGGAACGGCTTCTTTAGGACGGGGCCATCAAGCTTGAAGTGCGGGCGGCGCGTGCCCTTGTGCAACAGGTAGATCATCACCGGAAGATCTTCGGCGTACGTGTGCGAGAGCCACTGGTTGAACTGGCTGAAGTTGACACCCTCTTCGCCCCGGGGCAGTCCCTGGACGTCCGTTACCACGGCGTCCACGTGATTCAGAGGTAGCGCCTCCATCGCGGTGTCGTAGGTGCCTGCGGTAGCGGTGTCGTACCCGCGGTCTCTCAGGTAATCGGTAACTGCGGTCCTCATACGGGGTTCACGGCTGATCAAAAAGATGGATGTCATGGGACTGTTAGCGATCTCTCTCGAGGGGCGGCGTTGAAGCATCTTGGTGACCAGCGAGAACGGTGTCAAGCATGAAACGACCCCCTTCCAACATAAGCACGTGAAGTTCTCGCCGCCGCCCGGTCCGCGGCGCCGCTATCCGCCGGCGGGCCAATCCGGCATCAACATACACTACCCGAGTTCGGCTCATGAGTATCTGGATTTTGGTGGTGTAGTTCGGTTATTTCGAAAATTTCGCGCTATTTGGCGGCCGTCAGCTCGTACGTCAGATCCTCAATCTGGGCCTTCACCACCCGTTGGGCGCCCGACGCTTCCACCCAGAAGTAGTTGACGTTGCCATTGCGGCTCAGCCTCACTTTCCACGCCTCGAACTGGCCGGCGGGCACGGTGACCCGCTCAACGGGATCGACGCGCAGATTCACGGTGTGAATGCTCGGCTGCCCAGCGTTGATGACGAGTGTGTAGTCGGCCTTGGCGCCGGAAGCAAGTCCGATGCCACGCACCAGCCAGAGGATCTCTTCATCGTCGTACCAGGCCGGCGCTGGCACTTTGTCTGTCGATGTGGGGAGTTGACGTGTGGTGTCACTCGTACTGCCGTTCAGGTCCGCCCGGAACGTGACCCGTGTCGACTCGTAGGCGTTCGTGTACGTGGAGCGCTTGTTCTTCTTGGAATCGGCGAACACCCGCACAGATTGAATCGGTTCGAGGGTGATGGCGTCCACGGTGACGCTTCCGTCGTCACGGAACTCGTCTTTGCCGCAAAGTCGGCTCAGCTTCAGCTGGCCGGATTCCGGGATGCCAGTCGTTAGCGTGCAGGTGCCAGCGAAATCCTCCCCGCGCCGCTTCAGGTTGTAGGTGTACGACTCCTCGGTCTTCCACGGCGCCCCGCTGAAGACCGCCGCATTGGACGGGACTTCGGTGCTTGAACTGCACCCCACAAGGACGATCCCCAACAACGCCACAGGTGCGCCGAGCCGCGCCCAACGCCTCACGACGCGGGAACCGCGGCGACGGCACGGCCGATTCCGGCGAGGGCGTCATCGATATCTCCAGCGGAAACATTGATGTGGGTCACCATTCGCATCCGCGCGGGCCCGAACGCCACCGCGAGCAGGCCTTCCTCGTGGAAAGCGGCCAGCCAAGCGCCGAGGCTCCCTCGCGCAACGTCGGCAACAACAATGTTCGTCTGTGGCGAATTTGGGACGAATGCATCGAATCTGGC
>JBDTVB010000426.1:0-2723 GCA_040007415.1 Anaerolineaceae bacterium | reverse complement strand
GGAGGAAGCATCCGGCCCGCAACGGGGGCAGGCGCCTCTCCCAAGCCGGCAAACGGTGGAAAGAAAGACGGTTAGCGGAGACTCGCGACAAGGGCGGGCCTGGAACTGGCATCGCCGGCTGGGTCTCGCCGGCAGCATACTCCTCGTTGTGCTGGCCGCGGAGTTGGCTTATAGAGCTTTTGGCGGCACTGCGCAGCCGATCACCTTGGCGCTCGAAGAAATTACCCAATCCGGGAACGTCACCGGTGCGGCGATTGCACCGGATGGCAGATCGATCGCCTATATCACCGGGATGGGCGGCCGGTCCCGGCTATGGCTCCGGAACCTCGAC
This sequence comes from Anaerolineaceae bacterium, assembly GCA_040007415.1. Taxonomy (GTDB): domain Bacteria; phylum Chloroflexota; class Dehalococcoidia; order Tepidiformales; family Tepidiformaceae; genus PNKC01. The sequence goes on along the minus strand of JBDTVB010000426.1, from coordinate 2,392 downwards.
GGAAATTCCCCGGAAATCGCCGCTGACACGGAGGAAGCCGAGTTCCAGAACCCCATCTTCTCGCCAGATGGCGGCTCCTTATACTACGGTGTCCGACGAGCCGGCACACCGCCACGCATTTATCGCCGGGATCTCGGCGCGGCTCGGGCGGAAAGCATTCTCTCTGACGCGGAGGGCCCAATTTCCCTATCGCCGGATCAGCGATCGCTGGTCTTCATGCGTCGAACCCGTTGGTTCACGGACATCCTGCAATCGGACCCGGACGGACGGAATATCACCCGCCTTTTCACGAAAGCCAGGCCAGATCGGGTTATCGATTGCGCCTTGTCCAACGGGAAACACCTGGCGTGCTGGGTGGAACTGGCGGCAGCGGGGCGTCACTTGCAGCTGATTGCCATCGACACAGCTGGGCAGAGGGAAGACGTGCTTCTGCGGAGATGGCCTGTGGGGCCGGTTGCGCCTTCTGTCGTCTGGTCCGGCGATGGCTCCCTGCTCATCGCCGCAAACGATGAAAGCCGCGATCATAGCCAGGTTTTCCGTGTCTCCTACCCCGGAGGGGCCGTAAGTCGGGTTACCAACGATTTGAGCGATTACGCCGCCCTGTCCATCGATCGCGCGGGGCATCGTCTGGTTGCGCTCAAGCGCCAAGTATCGTCGCACTTGTGGGCCGGTTCTGTGGATGGTCCGGGTCTGCGCCAGGTCAGTTCCGGCGCCGGCCGCTACCAGGCTCCTGTCTTCCGCGCCGACGGAAAGCTTCTGGCGCATTCGAATGTGCTTAGCATTCTCGACCCTGACAGCGTCCCTGATCCGGCAAGGCAGCCTGCACTTCCCGATGCCCAGGAAATCGTCCCATCGCCGAATGGAGAATTCTATGTTTCGCTGGCCCCCACTGATCCGAAAGCTTCCTTGTGGCGGATCGACGCGGCATCTGGCGCCACCAAGCCGTTGATTGAGGATTGCACAGCGACGGGGCCCTCGATCTCTTCGGACTCCCGGTGGGTTGCCTACTCGGCCATGGCCGGCAACGACCTGGCTTTGTTCCGTGTACCGGCCAGCGGCGGCAAGCAGGAGCGGATTTCGCGGGTCTTCGGGCTGACCGCGCCGGTCTATTCTCCTGATGGCCGATGGATCGCGGCATGGCAGGAACCGGAGACATCATCCCGTCCGCGCATTCTGTTCTTGCTGCACGCGGCCACGGGAGAGGTGGCACGACAGTTTCCCCTGCCCGAGGCAGCCAACCAACGGGTCGCCTGGACCATGGGAAGCCAGGCAATCGTATTTGCGCAGCATGGCCCAGATGGGGACAATCTCTGGAAGCTATCGCTGGATAGCGGCCAGCCGGTACGCCTGACCGATTTCGAGCAGGACCGGATCTTTTCTTTCTCGGTCAGCCCCGGCGGGAATCAAGTCGCCCTGGCCCGCGGGAACGTGTTCGCCGATGCCGTGCTGTTTCGCTCCGAGTGGTAGCTAGCTTCAGGCAGCAGGGTACCAGAGACGGCCCCGGCGGCTGGTTGGGGTCCGGAACAGATCGCCGTCAATGGTGGTGACGTATAACGTCGTGAGCTCCGGCCCGCCGAAGGTGCAGTTGGTTGGCCGGCGAGTCGGTACATCGTGCCGCTCGATCACTTCGCCGTCCGGCGCGAACACATAAATCGAAGGTCCGGGACCACCAAGCTCCCAGCCGGCCGTCGCGACGATATTGCCGCCGGTGTCGAGCACCATCCCGTCGATGCCGCGATGTTCCCCAAAATCATGTAGCACTACGCCAGTTTCCAGGCTGCCGTCGGCCCCCACCGGATAGGCTCGCAGTTGGCGCTTTTCCTCCGGCTCGCGCCCGCTCTGGGCGACGTACAAAACCTTGTGGTCCAGCGAGAACAGCAGGCCGTTCGGCCGTGTCGTATCGAAGGTCACTCGCGCCACCGACCACGAACCGTCCGCGTGCGGATCGCAGCGGTAGACCGAATCGTGATCGAGTTCCTTGTGGGAGCGGTCGGCACTCCAGGGCCCGGCCGCCCCTTCGTAGTACGGATCGGTAAACCACACCCGGCCCTGTGGATCGATTGCGAGATCGTTCGGGATATTGAACCGCTTGCCCTCGAAGGAGCCGGCAATCACAGTGACCGCGCCATGCTCGTCGTAACGGACGACCCGCCGCGCGTCGCCCTCGCACGCATAGACGACGCCCTGGCGATCGAGCATCAGACCGTTGGCGCAGTTCGTGTCTTCCCGGTGTACTGTCACGGCTCCGTTCGACGGGTCGTAACGCATGATCCGGCTCGCCGGGATATGCGTGAAAAGCAGCCCGGACCCATCCCAGGCCGGACCTTCCGTTACCCCACCATAGGGGCCGGCCAATCGTTCAAAATCCCAACTCATGCGTTTTTACCTTCCC
>JBDTVB010000425.1:0-2731 GCA_040007415.1 Anaerolineaceae bacterium | reverse complement strand
ACGACATAGATGGCACGGTGCTGAAGCTCGACGACACCCGCGAGTGGGAGCGACTCGGTGTGGCCGGCCGCGAACCGCGCTGGGCGACGGCGTACAAGTTCCCACCGCAGCAACGGACAACAAAACTCAAGAAGATCGAAGTGAACGTCGGCCGGACCGGGGTACTGACGCCGTTTGCGGTCCTTGAGACAGTGATGGTGGGCGGCGCCAACGTCTCGATGGCGACCTTACACAATGAAGGCGACATCCAGCGGAAGGACATTCGCGCGGGGGATACGGTGATCGTCCAACGCGCCGGAGAAGTCATCCCGCAGGTTGTCGCACCGGTACTGAGCCTTCGCGACGGGAGCGAGCAGGTCTTCGTGATGCCCCTAAGCTGCCCCTCGTGCGGGACCGACGTGAGCCGGGATCCAGCCGAAGCGGCTGTGTACTGCCCCAACACAGCCTGCCCAGCGCAACAAGTCCGGCTGCTTGAACATTTCGCCTCGCGGAGCGCGATGGACATCGAGGGGTTCGGCGAGAGGATCGCCTACGTGCTCTTTCATTCGAACCTCGTGGAGACGGTCGCGGATGTCTACGACCTGACCGCCGAGGGACTTCACTCGCTCCCCGACTTCCAGGCGAAGGCGGCCGGCGGCGCGACGAGGCTTAGTAAGACTGGCGCGAACCTGCTTGCGGGCATCGAAGACAGCAAGCAGCGGTCGTTGACGAACGTCATCTACGCGCTCGGAATTCGGCACGTGGGGTACGAAACAGCACGCCTGCTCGCGACTCACCTCGGGAGCCTGGGCGCACTCCTGGACGCCGAGGCGGCAATACTGCAAACGGTTGAGGGAATTGGCCCAATCGTCGCGAAGTCGATCGCGGAGTGGTCGACGCGGGATGAGAATCGGGAAGTTGTGCGACGACTCGTTGCTGCTGGGGTTAACCCAACGGAGGCGGTGGCGCAACGCAGCACAGGTCCGCTGGGAGGCCTGACGCTGGTGGTCACCGGGCGTTTGGAGACGATGTCGCGCAACGAAGCCGAAGACCGCATCCGGGAGCTCGGGGGCAAGGTCGGCAGTGCCGTTTCGAAGGGAACAACGGCCCTGGTCGTGGGGGCGGACGCTGGTTCGAAACTACTGAAGGCGGAGAAGCTGGGCGTACGGATAATCGACGAGGCGCTGTTGGCGAGGCTTTTGGAGTCTGGTGCAGACGTGCTTTCGGACGCTTCTACCGCTTTGGAATAGCTAAGGCACTATTCCGAAGCGCGAAACTCGCACTGGGCAACATGCGACGTATAATGAATTACGTCACGCCACCAGCCGCGCGTTCCGTTTTCTGCCGGACAGGATCACCAGTTGGCATTCTTCAAGCCTCTCTCCAGCCTTTTCGGGTTTCTCTCGCACGATATTGCGATCGACCTGGGCACCGCTAACACACTGGTGATGGTGAAGGGCCGCGGCATCGTGATCGACGAACCATCCGTTGTGGCCATCGACCGGGCAACGAAGAAGATCCTTGCGATTGGCGCCGAGGCGAAACGTATGGTGGGACGCACACCAGCGAATATCATCGCTGTACGGCCACTGCGTGACGGCGTGATTTCAGACTTTGAAGTCACCGAGAAGATGCTCAGCTACTTCATTCGCGCGGTGCATGACCGCAGTTTCCTTGCCCAGCCGCGGGTGGTGGTGGGCATCCCCAGCGGAGTCACGGAGGTAGAGAAGCGCGCCGTGCACGATGCAGCATTGAACGCTGGCGCGCGCAGTTGCTTTCTGATTGAAGAGCCGATGGCGGCGGCTATCGGCGCGGGCCTGCCGGTGATGGAAGCGGCCGGTTGCATGATCGTCGATATCGGCGGTGGCACCACCGAAGTGGCGATTATCTCGCTCGGCGGCATGGTCGTCAGCACATCGATCCGGGTCGCCGGGGATGAGATGGACCAGGACATCATCGCCTACGCCCGGCAGGTCCATAACCTGCTCATCGGCGAACGAACGGCGGAGGAGATAAAGAAGAATGCCGGATCCGCGGCCCCGCTGGACCCGGAAGAGACGATCGACCTGCGGGGCCGGGACCTCGCGACGGGCCTCCCGAAATCCGTCGAGGTGAGCACGGTCGAAATCCGCGACGCCCTGGCGGGCTCGATCAGCGCGATCGTTGAGGCGGTGCGCTCATCAATCGAAGTGACCCCGCCGGAACTGGTCAGCGACCTGATGGCGCACGGCATCGCGCTCGCCGGCGGAGGGGCAATGCTTCGTGGGCTGGACCGACGGCTCAGCCAGGAAACACGCTTCCCAGTCTACGTGGCCGAGGACCCGCTACTGTGCGTCGTCAGGGGCGCAGGCGAAGTGTTGGAAGAATCGATGCTCCTCGAAAAGGTGCAGTCACAGTTGGCGTCGCGACGGGGCGGACGCTAGCATCGGGAAGCGCCCCGTGGATAATTCATGCTGATCTTTTCCCGATACACCTGGTGGGTTGCGACGATGATCGGGCTCGCCATGCTGCTCGCGGTGGTGGGCCAGACTGGGCTGCTCACACCCGTCCAGGGGATCTTTTTGAAGGTCACCTCGCCAGTTGAGGGCGTGTTCGGAAAGGTCTTCGGGCCAGTGGCCTCGTTTCTCTCGGACGCCGGCAGCCTGCCAGACCTGCAGGACGAGAACGCGAAGCTGCGGCTGGAGAATGAAGAGCTGCGCAACAAGGTGACCAGCCTGCAGCAAGGCGCCGAGCAGGTGGAAGAGCTGCAAAA
>JBDTVB010000424.1:0-2734 GCA_040007415.1 Anaerolineaceae bacterium | reverse complement strand
GCCGCGAGGTCGCTTGCGAGCAGCATCTCCCCGTTGCCGTAGCCGATCACCACGCCGCCGGCGTTCCCAATACGGACCGCAACCAGCGTTCCGGGCTCTGACGGAGCGATGGCGACGATCGCTTGCGAGCCCGCAAGCCGTGGCGACGTCAATCGAAGCGCTTCGAGCAGTGTTGCTCCAGCCTTAAGGTGATCCTCCATGAGGTGGGCAATCGTCTCGGTGTCTGTTTCGCTTTCGAAGCGGTGGCCCTTGCCCTCAAGCTCCGTGCGCAGTTCTGCGTAGTTCTCGACGATCCCGTTGTGGATGATGCAGACTTCCCCGGCGCAACTCAGGTGGGGGTGCGCGTTCTCGTCTGAGGGCTTGCCGTGGGTGGCCCAGCGGGTGTGCCCGATGCCAGTAGTCGATTCCAGCGGTTTGCCCGCCGCGAGTGCGGCTTCGAGGTTGCCTATCTTCCCCTCGCGCTTGGTAACCGATATCTCGCTCGAGTCAGACCCGCCCTCGAAGACGGCAATGCCGGCGCTGTCGTAACCGCGGTACTCGAGGTCGCGCAGGGCGCGAAGGATGATCGGGGCCGCCGGGCGATTGCCCGCATATCCAACAATTCCACACATGAACAGGTGCTCCATTCGTTCGGTCCTGATGAACAGGACGGACGGAAGCACGCGCCCAGCCGGGTGCGCGTCAAGGCGAACGGGACTGGGAACGGAGAAGACGGGACTGCGTTCGTCCCGGGCACCTGGTGCACCTTTGTCAGCCGGTTACCCGCGCTGGTTTGTGTGCTGCCTAACGACTGTGCCTGCCGGGGGGCCATCCGCCGAGATGTTCGATACTGCCCCCGCCTCGTCATCCGTCCCCCGACAAGGGGCGGACCTGGCGCTTCTGGATGTGTTCTCCTGCGTGCCTTTTGGCTTTTGGTCGCGGCCACCTCCGTGTCCAGATTTGAGGGCAGTGTCTCCAGTGGCGAGCGCAAGGTCAATCGTGCGTCGCAGCGGGGGCTGCAATGCTAGCTCTCTTTGCGGCTGATGCCCGCAAATCCGAGGAAATCGTCCTCCCACTCAAGGACGGCGATGATCAGTGCTTGTTCTATCGGTTTCGGTGACCCGGAGATCCCGCGCATCCTGAATTCGTCATCCAGCGTCCGCGCGATCTCGTCCAGTGGTCGTGCCTGTATGCCAAGTTCGCGTTCAGTCTCCAGGATGAGGTCGACGAGTTCCCCCGCGAGCTGGAACCCCTCTTCCTGCAGCTGCTCCCAGATCCACTCGCCACATTCGGCAAGAAGGTCGCCTTGCAGTTTGCCGGGGTGCGTCATGTACGCCTTCTCTCGGAAGATGTCCGCCCGTGCTCGGGCGTTCGCCGCTCTCTCCAGAGCCTACTCAAGCCGCGGATATAGAGCTACCGCCGGATGGCCCAGGGATGCCAACGCCGGCGCGAATCGCCTTCAGCCGCATCACATTCTCGCGGTCAGGGCCGTTTCCAGTAAGGCCTGGCACCTCCAGCAAGAACGGGACATCGGCGAACGCCGGGTGACGCATTACCGCCGCGAACCCATCGAGACCAATGAATCCGTCGCCGATGTTTTCATGGCGGTCGCGGAGGCCGCCAAGCGGCTGCTTGCTGTCGTTGGCGTGAACCGCCACTAATCGAGCGAAACCCAGTTCGCGTTCGAACTCGTCCATCGCAGTGCGGGTGCCTTCGTCAGTGCGAATGTCGTAGCCCATTGCGAACGCATGACAGGTGTCGATGCAGACGGCAAGCCGGTCATCGCCACCAGCTTCACGAATCAGCAGCCCAAGCTCTGTGAACGTGCCTCCGATGCAACCGCCCTGGCCCGCGTTGCATTCGAGGATCAGTTTCGAGTCAGTGCCAGATCGATCCAGCACCGATTTGAGCAGTCCCGCAATCTGCGCGACGCACGCCTCGTCCAATCCACGCCCGAGGTGACTGCCGACGTGAAAAATCGTTCCTTCGGCGCCCAGCTTGGCGCCCCAGTCTAGGTACTGCACGAGCGACTTGACGGATCGGTCGACGAGCGCGGGATCCTGGCTGGCGAGGTTGATCAGGTAGACCCCATGGAAGAAGAACGGCAGTCCGGCGGCGGCTCGGGCATCGTTGAACTTCGACACAACATCATCCGTGACAGTTGGCGCCTTCCACTGCTGGGGGGCGGAGATGAACAGTTGGACCGCCTCCGCCCCGATGGCGGCGGCACGGTCGAATGACTTGAGCGGCCCGCCCGCACTGGAAACGTGTGCACCGATTCGCACGCTGACCTCCTCGTACCGGCGCAAGCATACGTGGCGTCGCGTGCAGCGACTCGTTGACACCGTGACCGCCGGTTCTGATGATTCGCCGGTGGCACCTACGCCGCCCGGAGTCGTCCATGTTCCCGGATGCACCGCACACTGGCCTCCCGCTCTCCGGGCTGAAGATCATCGACTGCACGATCTTTCAGCAAGGCACGTATTCGACCGCTATGCTCGCGGACTTCGGCGCTGACGTCATTAAGGTCGAAGGGCCCGACTCGCCCGACCCGGGCCGCGGTCTGAGTGAGGCGTACTTTCAGAGCTACAACCGTAACAAGCGTGGCATCGTCATCGACCTCAAGCACCCGGACGGGGTGGAGACGCTGCTCCGACTGATCGAGCGGGCCGATGTCTTCGCCCAAAACATGCGCCAGGGAGTGATGGAGAAGTTGGGGCTGGGGTACCCGGTGATGGCAGCCAGGAACCCAGGA
>JBDTVB010000423.1:0-2736 GCA_040007415.1 Anaerolineaceae bacterium | reverse complement strand
GGCTGCACCGTGAACCCGAGCGTCGCTGCGGCTGTCACAACGGCGAAGCTGGCGGTGTCCGCCGGTGTGAGAACGGAGCTCGATGCCGCGTGGAAGACGTAGCTTCCTGCGGCGCTGACGGTGCAGTTGGCGAAGTTTGCGACGCCGCTGGCCGCGGTTACTGGCGCGCAGGTCAGGATACCGGGCCCAGAGGTCTTGCTGAGGGTCACCTGCGTCGTGTTGTCACCGGTCACTACCGCCGAGCTCGCGTCCTGGACCTGAACCGTCAGCGGCGATAGCGCTACGCCAACCGTCCCGGACGCCGGCTGGCTGGAGAAGGCGAGCTTCGTCGCTGTCCCCGCGGCCGCGATGGTGAAAGACGGTGACGATGCCGGCGCGCAGGCGCAGTTCGGGGTAGCCGCCAGCTGGTAACCCGCGGCGGCATTGTTGACCTGGCAACCGGCGAAGTTCGCAACGCCGGCGACCACCGTCCTGTCCAGGCCGCCCGTGCAACTCAGGGTCGCGCCCCCGGCATTGAGCAGCGAGAGCGTCACGACAGTGGAGTTGTCGCCCGTCAGAGTCGCGTTGGAGGCGTCCTTCAAGGTGACAACCGGCTGAACCGGGAAGGCAGAACCGGGTGAGCCTCCACCTGGCGCCTGCGTAAATACCGCCTTGCCGGCGAGCGTCGGGAGGAATGCGAAGCCGGAGCCCCACGTGTTGTTTGGCACGGTAAGGCGGGGCAGGGCCATGGACTTGAGAAGGGTGACGATCTGCGCAGGGGTGTAGGACGGATACGCCTGGCGAGCGATGGCAGCCAGCCCTGCAACATGGGGAGAGGCCTGGCTCGTGCCGCCAAATCCTCCGGGTCCGTAGGTGACGGAGTCACCCCGGTCAGCGCCCACCAGGTCTGGCTTGACGCGGTTGTCTCGCGTGGGCCCCTGGCTGCTGAACGACTCGATCGTGCTGGTGGTTGCCCAGTTCGCCGCGCCGACAGTCAACATGCCAGGGCTCGCGCTCTCCGCTGGATTGCCGATGCTGTGCCCGGACACGCCAATTGAGAGGTTCGACGCCTGATTGAAGACCTGGACTTCGACCCACGAGGGCGCGGTGCCGGAAAAGCGGCCTACCTTCACGTGGTAAAGGCCTGCTGCGGCGGCTGTGTAGCTGAAGAACTCATACGGGATTGAGCCAGCTCCACCGTTCTGCGTGTCCTGGCTCGACGCAACCAGCGTTGCTGCGCTGTTATAGAGGTAGAGATCAAGGTCGCGCGCTGCATTTCCCCAGGCGTCCTCCCAGCGGGCCTGTATTCGAACGGTCTGCCCCGCGGCGAGGGACACATCGTTGCTTTCGACGCCGGTCGAGAACTCCATCAGATTGTTAGCGTTGGCGTCGGCATAGCTTCCGCTCCAGGTCTGCTGATTTGCGTTCCCGGCCGAGTTAACCCAGACGATGCCCCCGGCCGCGGCCGCATCGACGGCCTTGAGGGGGCTGCTGGCGGAGATGGAGGTTCCATTGCCGGGACCGTCCCACGTCCAGCCAACCGAATGGTTGATTACCTGCACACCCTGGGAGACCATCCATTGCGCCGTGGCCAGGAGGTCGGACCCCGAGAACGGGTTGGCGAGGTAGAGGGAGACTCCCGGCGCGACGTCCATGACGGCCTCTGCGACCGCCGCTCCGTGGACATCGCCCGTCTGGCAATTGGCGATGTTCGCCGTGAAGACCCCAACCGCGGTGTAGCACCTGACGGCAACAGGCGTCGGGAGCTCAGTCCCAATGAGCGCGCCGTACCCGATGAACCCCACATCGATGATCCCCACTTTGATGCCCGTTCCGGTAAGCCCAAACGAGTTCCAGTTCGGCGAGTTGTGTGCAGCAGCACCCTGGCTGGTGACCAGCGGCTGCGGCGGAACGATCGTCGACACGCGCACGACGCCGGTGTCCGCATCGAGAGCAGCGAGCAGGCCAGCGGGGACGTATGCCTCGATCAGTCCCGGCGCCTGGTTGGCGAGGAGAACCCCGGGCAGATGGCTCAGCCTCTCGGCAAGGCCGTTCGATTGCGGGTCGAAGTGGATCGAAACGGCGATGGACGAGGCGGCGTTGGGGTGCGTCAAAACCTCTAAGCCTGAAGGGACGCTCAGTCCCTGCAAAGCCGTTTCTGCGATGTCGCTCAATTGTCTGTCGAGTTTCCTGTACTTCGGTTTCGGGGGAAGCGGGTTGCCCGGCAGACCCGCCATCGCCTGGACGGGAAACCCGGTGAGTTGAGCCTCGACCGCTGCCGCTGGGGGAATGCCCAACGGGACGGGGAGACTCACGGATACGGGGTACGGTAGGGAGTCCGGCGGTGGCGTCTGCCCGTTCGCTGCGGCGGGGAGCAACGCCACGATCGCGATGACTACAAACAACGCCGTGGCTCCCGCCACGGTCGTCAGCCGTCTCCGTTTCGCAGCCCGGTGCTGTCCCCTCGGGAAGCCGCTGCTCATCGGTTCGCCAGGATTCTCGCCGCGCCAGACGGCCAGGACACCAGGGAAGGCGCCCTGCCAGCCCTCTCTGCCCGCGCTTCAGCCAAAGGTTCTACCATTCGTCGTTTTGCCACTTGTTGAACCGTCCCTGGCCGAGAGGTCCGCTTGGGAACCAGCTAAGGCATTGTCGCGGCCCGGCTACGAAGTGACAACGCCATTCCCGGCTCACACGCACGTTTCTAACGCGTGCGGATTGGCAACCGCTAGCAGGCGTCGGATTCGTGGTTGCGCGGGG
>JBDTVB010000422.1:0-2738 GCA_040007415.1 Anaerolineaceae bacterium | reverse complement strand
AGAAGTGGGGGCGGCTCGATTGCATCTTCAACAACGCTGGCTTCGGGGGCGTGAGCGGCCCGATTGAACTCACCGACATGGACGCCTACGACGACACGATGGCAGTGCTGCTCCGCGGGGTCTTCCTGGGAATCAAGCATGCCGCCGCGGTGATGAAAGCGCAGGGCTCAGGCAGCATCGTGAGCACGGCAAGTGTGGCCGGGCTGCAAGCGGGCTTCGGACCACACGCCTATAGCGCCGCCAAGGCCGCCGTCATTCACCTCACGCGTTCGGTTTCGGTCGAACTGGGCGAATTTGGTGTGCGCGCGAACTCGGTCTGTCCCGGCTTCATCGCCACCAACATCTTCACCACGCCTTTCGGCTTGACGGGCGCGGCGGCGGACGCGGCAGTCGGCAACGTTTCGGCCGCCTTCGAGAACTGGGCGCCGCTCAAACGCGCCGGCAAACCGCGAGACATCGCACAAGCCGTTGCCTGGCTGGCGAGCGATGATTCGAGCTATGTCACTGGCCAACACATCGCCGTTGATGGCGGTCTCACCGCCGGACGTGACATCGCCGAGCTGCGTGAACGCCTGGCCCGCGCGTACGGCGTGGACCCGGCGATGCTCGGCGCCCAGCCGCCGATGCAGCGGTAGCGCGTGTTCTGGAGACGGAAGCAGCCGCCGTTCGTTCGGCCTCCAAGCCCGCGCACGGTGACGCTTTCGGCACTCGGCTGGGTACAGAACAGGGTGGTGAAGCCCCGCCCGCACGGTTGGGCAGACGTCGAAAGCACGATTGTCGTCGAACCTCCGTTTGCACCGATGCTTCTCGGCCTCGACCGCTACAGCCATGTGATCATCACGTTCTCGATGGATCTCGCCGAAGCGGCACCCGGGAAGCCGGAGCAAGTCACCCTTAAGAGCGGCCACCGCTATGGCATCCTTGCAACCCGCAGCCAGCTCCGGCCGAACCACCTCGGTGTGTCCGCGGTGCGGCTCTTGGGCGTGGACGGCGCCGAAGTCCGCGTGCTCGGGCTGGACGCAATCGATGGGACAGCAGTGCTCGATATCAAGCCCTACCTGCCGGAGTACGATTCTCACCCTTCGGCCACAATCCCGCAGGAGTGATGCGCGCAGTAGTATTCGAAGGATGAAGCCGCTCGTCGCCGTCACTATGGGAAGTTCGCCGGGCGATTCCGCCGGGCGGCCAGCACGAGCGACGCTGAATGCCGCCTACCTCCGGGCCATCGAGAACGCAGGCGCGGCCCCGGTACTGTTGGCGCCGGGGATGGACCACGAAACCATTGAGGCGCTGATGACCAGGGTGACGGGTCTTGTACTCACCGGCGGCGGAGACATCGACCCGGCGCGCTATGGCGAAGCGGCGCACGAGAAGACCACTGGCGTTTCCCTCGAACGCGACGAGATGGAAGACGCGGCCACTCTCTGGGCGCTCGAACGGGACATCCCAATCCTCGCGATCTGCCGGGGCCTCCAGTTCCTCAACGTTGCTCTCGGAGGCTCGCTTCACCAGCACCTCCCGGAAGTCGTTGGCGATCGCATCAAACATGCGCAGACCGGGCATGGTTTCACGCGCGCCGAACCCACCCACAGCGTCCGGATGGAGCCTGGCAGCTGCCTTTCGGTGCTGCTCGGGGCAGACCGGACGCAAGTCAACAGCATGCACCACCAGTCGATCAACCAACTCGGCTCGGGTTTGGTGGCAACTGCCTGGGCCGATGACGATTGCATCGAGGGGGCCGAACTCACGGGGCGGCGGTTTGTGGCGGGAGTGCAGTGGCACCCCGAAGAGATGGCCGCGCAGGACGAACCGGCGCGTCGGTTGTTTGCGGGCTTTGTGGCGGCGGCAGGCCGCTCGCAAGGCTGATGCCAGGCCCCGAGTTCTACTGGGTCGAGTCTCCAGCGCCGGGCCGCGTGGCGGTCATCAGCCGGCCGCGAGGCAGCCTCTGGTTGGCGGATGACATGCAGCATTTGTTGGCCGCTAGAGTTGACACCCTCGTCAGCCTTCTGATGCCGGGCGAACTGCGAGAGCTTCATCTCGATGACGAGGAAACGGAAGCACGCCGAGTCGGCCTTTCGTTTGTCTCGCTCCCGGTACCCGATCTGTCGACGCCGGTCGACGACGCAGAAATCATGCCCGGCCTTCACGCCCTGCGCGATGAGCTCCTCGAGGGGCGAACCGTGGTCGCCCACTGCCGCATGGGCGTCGGCCGCTCACCGATGTGCGTTGCCAGCCTGCTGGTGCTCCTCGGCGTGCCAGCGAGTGACGCCTGGGCCCGTATCACCGCCGTCCGCGGACGGGACGTGCCGGACACTGCTGCCCAGGGGCGCTGGGTGGAGGCGTTGGAACTGCGCTACCTGGCCGCGCAGCCTTGACGGTGGTCGGGATTCGCCTGCAACGATCCCACGGTCTTGCTAGACTGCGCCTCGCACTATGACAGACGAACAAACACTGGTAATTGAAGAGCAACGCGGCGGCGTCCTCCTGTTGACGCTCAACCGGCCCGAACGCCATCACGCCCTCAACCAGGCGCTTGGCGAGGCGCTGAGTTCCGCCCTCGAGCGCGCCGAAGCGAATTCGGACGTCGCGGTCGTCATCCTCACGGGGAGCGGGACCAAGGCGTTCTGCGCCGGCGCCGACATGCTCGAAGCGAGCGGCGTGACAGCAGGTGGCGGGCGCGTAGCTGGTGCCGCACTGGCCATCAACCGCGTCTCGACGATGCCCATGCCCGTCATTGC
>JBDTVB010000421.1:0-2743 GCA_040007415.1 Anaerolineaceae bacterium | reverse complement strand
TCCTGGGGTCTCTATCGCGAATCAGCTCGATGAATCGGCGCGGGACAATCTGCCACGAGAGGCCGAACGGATCCTTGATCCAGCCGCACTGGGTAGGCTTTGCCCCGGCCTTGACGAGCTTGTCCCAGTATCCGTCCACTTCGGCCTGGTCCTCGCAGTCAACGTAGAGCGAGAAGCCTTCGGAGAAAGTGAAGTACGGGCCCCCGTTGTAGCCCATGAAGACTTGCCCACCGACGACGAATTCAGCAGAGGCGATCGGACCGTCATTGCCGGTGCGGGCGACATTTCTGATTTCGGAGTCCGGGAACATGGCGGTGTAGAACTCCATGGCCGCCTCGAGCTCGTCATTGAACATCAGGAACGGTGTCACCTTGGTCATGGGAGATTTTCCCTTTCCTGGGCCATGGCAATCGAAGATTGCGCACCCACCCCCGAGGCACGCCGTGGCGCTGTCCGCCCAACGTTCGAAATGAGCAGCGACGCAAAAGCTCCGAAGCAGCCCGTGTGGCGTCGGCTCGTTGGAGGAGCTAGGCCGCGGCCCGGCCTCTCTGGGCAAGCGCAAACAAGGCGAGCCATTTGCTCCGTACGCGGCCGTGCCGCCCGCGGGCGTTGCGAGCGAGGCCACTCGAGCCGCGACAGCGCCCGGTGAGGCGTACAAGTGTCGGCAACGCAGGTCTACGATTCGATGCACACCACCACGGTCTCGGGCAGCACGCCGTCATGGGCCATCGCATCGGCTGCGCCCTTGGACTGCATCGCGGCCCCAAACTTCTCCATGTCGGGAACGTCCATCATCAACGCCACGGAGGTCGGATCCGTCGGGTTGATAAAAGTGCGGATGTTCGTGACGCCGATGGCTCCGAAGAATTCTTTGCGTTTGGGCGAGGCCAGCCAGTGCTTCTGATCCTTGACCTTGTGGTGGGCGACGATCGTGGGCACGCAGGGCTCCTTTTGCGTTTCGGAAAACAAGGGCAGTTTCATCGGCAGCGCTGCAGCGCATCGCCTTTCCGGCAGTAGACTCTCATGGTTCGCCGATGTCCAGCGCGCTGCGTTCAGTCCGCGCCCGGATCCGTCGGAGCCCAGGCAAGAAGGCCCGCCAGAGGCCCCTGCTAGAGCGGACGCGCGGTGTGGAACGACTCCTGCTCATGCGGCCCAACGCTCAGCATCAGCGGCGGCGCGGAGCACCGTCCGCTGCACCCGATTGTTCGACCCCTGCCCGACTCCCTCAAAAGTTGCCCGACTTCAGATTGCGCCGGAGCTCATGGCCAGCTTCGGTGGAACCGACAATCTCGGTTACGACGCCAATATCCCGACGCGTGTCGAAGTAGCCGACACGTAGGATGGGCAACCGAAAGCTCTGAATCTGGGGATAGCCCGAGGACTCCAGGTGAGCGGCCGCGGCGTCATAGTCCGCATCGTCCAGCCAGTATGCGACGTGCTGAACGGCGTCACCGTGTCGATCAAGTGACTCCTGGAAAATGCTGGCCCCGGAGACAGGCTGGATCAGTTCGATCTGGGTGTCTCCTGCGTAAGCAATGTGAAGGTTGCAGACCCAGTTCCCGGGCTTCCCGAGATAAGTGCCCTCGGTGTCCTTTGCGGCGAGGTTGTCCATGTGCATGAAGCGGCTGATTCCCATCGTTTCAACGAAGAACTTCTCGGCGGCCGCAAGGTCTCGAACGACCCAGGCAACCTGACAGAACGCTGGCGCAAGGACTGGCTTTGTCATGTTTGGACTCCTGTAAGTTCGTAATGTGCCGAAGCGGTCCAACGTCCGAGGTGGGCCGCTTACCGCAGGCAAGTCGGCTCAACCGACTGGCTAGGTCGCACTATTCCGCCACCCGACCGTTCGCTACCGCCAGCCGAATACCCGCGCTTGCCAAGCGCTCTGCGTCGAGTCGTGAGCGATTGATCTTGTTCAGTCGATTGGTCTCGACCTCTGTGAGAAGGGCAAGCTGAAAGTGCGCTCGCACAAACTCTATGAACTGCTCATCTGATGCTCCAGACTCAATTTTGGCGATCCAGATTGCGGCGAACGAGTATGGGACAGCATAGCCATGTTGGGCCGTCAGTGCATCCCAAGCACACTTGCCCCCCAAGAGGCAGGGAACCAACACGATTATCCTCTTCACGCGCGGCCACCGCTTGACCATCCTGGACGCGCCAACGAGAAGTACGCCGGTCCCAGCGATGCCCGCCAGCACGAATAGAATGACGATGGTCGTATCGTCCCCTTTTCTCCCAAGCGTCTAACGCAAAGTAGCAAATTCGTGGTCGCCAGCTCCCCCGCAACCCGGCGTTCGCTCATCCGCGGCCGCAAACCACACGGTCCGCACGACCACCGCCTCCTCCGCCTCGCCTCCTATCCGGATAGAATGACCGGCAGAAGCCGTGTGGCGCAAATTCGGGAAGTGGCACATGCGCCGTCCAGGGGGCTCTTCACGCCGTGGCCGCCGCGGTTCAGGACGTGGGTGTAGATCACGGTCATGCTCACGTCGCGGTGGCCGATCAACTCCTGGATCGTCCGGATCTCTTAGCAACTTTCGATCAGATGGGTGGCGAACGAGTGGCGGAGCGCGTGGCAGGAGGCCGCCTTCGCGATGCCAACGCGTTCGAATATATCCGAAGCTCCTCCGGGGACCATTGGGCGACCGAAGCCTGAGCGCGGCCCATCCTGAGCGGCCCCGCTGCCTGTGTCAATTCCGAAGGCGTTCCGAGCGGGTCCCTCCATCCGCGTGTTGTAGTG
>JBDTVB010000420.1:0-2762 GCA_040007415.1 Anaerolineaceae bacterium | reverse complement strand
GCACGCCGGGCTTCCCCCAGATGTCCTTTTCGCCGAGGTAGTGGCCGTGGTCCGTGCAGACGATGACCGCCGTGTCCTCCCAGACGCCCTTCGCTTCGAGGGCGTCCATCACCTTGCCGAACCAGGTGTCGATCATTGTCAGCTTGCCCCCGTACTGGGCGCGCACCTGGTGGGCCTGGCGCTCATCAAGGATGCCTCGCTGCTGGGCCGCCACCGCGTACGGCGGCCAGATCAGATGTGCGCCCCGCCAGGTGTCGTCGTACATGTTGGCGTACGGGTCGGGCGTATCGAACGGCTCGTGCGGGTCGAACTCATCGACGAAGAGGAAGAAACGGTCGTGGACGCCAGCGTTGGATTCGATCCACTCGGCGGCGGCGGTCATTGTGCGTGGGCCGGGGAAGTCCGACTCATCGCGGAAGTAGCCGCGCGAGTTGTCGTACGGCAGCCACGGCCGGCCGAAGCCCGGCGCCCCGGCCCAGCTCGGGTCCGGGCGCGTCTTCCAGGGGTCGCCTTCGTGGCCGCGCAGGTACTCCCAGGCCGCGAAATCGGTGTGATAGTTCTCGCCGCCGGTCTCGAAGAGGTGAGGATGGTCTGAGATCAGCATCGATGTGACGCCCGCCTCGTTCAGGTACGCCGAGATGTTGCGGTCCCACAGCTCGATCGAACCCCACGGCCGCCAGAGAAAATCGAGCGACCCGCAGAGGATGTCGTGCCGCGCGGGCATGCATGGCAGCGACCCGGTGTAGTGCTTTTCGAAGCGCAGCGATTGGCTAGCAAAGCGGTCCAGGTTGGGCGTCGCGAACTCCGTCCCACCGTAAGAGCCGAGCATGTGGCGGTTCAGGCTATCAAGCAGGATGACGACGGCATTCTTCGGGCGAGCGGGGCTAGCTGGCACTTCTTCGGGCATGGCGGGATTGTAGCGAACTGTCTGGACGGGGAGTACCAGCGTTGCGCCACCGGCACTCCGATACTGCGTGACTCCTGCGGGCGTCTCGCCTCAAAACAAGGCGGCAGCCGGCCCACGGTCGTCACGCACCCGCAAAACCCCGTCGTGAATTTCGAGCACGCGGTCAGCCAGGGCGGCCATCTCCATGTCGTGCGTGACCATGACCCCCAGCTTGCCCCGGCCCTTCACCTCGGAGATCAGTGACTGCACCACTTGTCGGCCGCGGACCGAATCAAGGCTCGCCGTCGGTTCGTCAACCAGCACGAGCATCGGGTCGTTCATCAAGGCGCGGGCGATGGCCACGCGCTGCCGCTCGCCGCCCGAGAGCCGCGTGGCGAGGGCGTCTGCGCGCTTCGTAAGCCCAAGTTCCTCGATGAGCTGGGCAGCGCGGGCCTTTCCAGCCTTCTTGTCGCCGCCGCCGATCGTCCGCATCAGGAGCAGGTTTTCACGAGCCGTAAGGTAAGGGACAAGGTTGTTCGCCTGGAACACGTAGCCCACCGACTCGCGCCGGTAGGCGGCGGCGTCTTTCGCCGAAAGCTTGCCGATTTCGCGCCCATCCACCTGGATCGAGCCGGAGGTGGGCTGGAGCAGCGCGCCGATCATCGCGAGGATGGTGGTTTTGCCAGAGCCGCTTGGGCCAACGATCGCCGCGAATTCTCCTTCGGTCAGCGCGAAGGTGGCCGCGCGCACCGCCTGGACCGCGTCTTCGCCGCTGCCGTAGGTCTTCGTGAGCCTCTCTACTCGCAGCTCCGTCATTGTTGTTGGCCCAGGGCGATGATCGGGTCGACTTTGATCGCCTGGCGGGCGGAGAACACCGCGCCAACGAGCGCCGTCGCCACCATCGCCAGGGACGTGATCATGAACGCGCTTGTGGTGAAGGCAATCGGTACCTGTGCGGGCAGCTGTTGCAGCGCTTTGTTCGTCGCCCAGGCAAGGGGCGCCGCAACCAGCACCCCTCCCATGGCCAGTGCAAGCACCTGCACGAGGATCTGGCGCACAACGTACGCAGAGCTCGCGCCTACTGCCTTGAGGACGCCGATCTGGGCTACCTTCTGCAGTGTGAGCACGTAGAAGAAGACGCCGATGATCAACGCGCCAATCAGGTACCCGAAGAACATGAGCGCATTGACCGTGGATTGCTGCGCGCTCACTCCTTCGATGTTCTTGAAGGCGGTGTCCTTGCTCACCACCTGGAAGCCCTCACCCGTGCGGCCGGGGAGGCCCTTGCCTTTCAGGAGCAGGATGCTCGCAACGGGCTGGTCCGCGCCGCCACCGCCATACCGCATCGCCTGCCAGGTCGTCCGCAAGACGTAGACCGTTGGCTGGAAGAAGAAGGCGCCCTCGTCAATCTCGCCAACGATCCGGAAACTGCCGGAGCTGAGCCGGTAGGCCAGGGTGACCGTATCGCCTACGTTGAGGCCGGTCGCCTTCAGGAATGTCTTGTCCGCGAGGATGCCGTCCTGGTCAGTGGCATTGAGGTTCTTGCCCGAGATCACGCGCGGCTGGCCGATGCTGTCGAGTTCGAAGCCGATGAGGGCTGCCGATTTTGCCTTCGAACTGACGGTCCCGTCAGCCTTGCGGATGTTCACGCCGAAGTAGCCGATCGGCGTGGAGTCGGTCACCCCCGGAAGTTGACTCGCCGCAGCCACCGAGCCGGCGCCCAGCTCAGAGCGGATGACGCTGAGGTTGGCGGTCTCGGCGTAGACGAGCGCGTCAGCATCGAAGTTCTTGAGCGCCCGGCCAGAGAGCTCGTTCAGGCCGATGCCGAGGCCGTTGACCATCAGCACCAGGTAGGTGATGAGCGTGACGATCAGCC
>JBDTVB010000419.1:0-2763 GCA_040007415.1 Anaerolineaceae bacterium | reverse complement strand
CCTTCTGGCTGGGCCGGGCTGAAGGCGCCCTCTCGGTCGAACTGCGCCACAGCCACGTCGAGCGGGAGGCCCTGGTCGTCCTCTTCGCTGATGGCCTCGAAAAGGTCAGCGCTGGCGTCGAGCAGCTCCGCAAGCTGCGCGAAAAGCAGGCTGCGGACTACATCTCGGTGTTGGACGAACTCGGCATCGATCGACTGCCAAACCTCAACGGCGGCCTTTCGATGCTCGCCGAGAACCCGCTCGCGGTCTAAAACTCCCTGGCAGACCCCATGAAGAACGGGCGCCCGTTTTCGCCTCTTTGGCCCGCGCTCTGTACTCTGGTCCTTATGAACGAAACGTTGCGCTCGCGCACCCGGGTTGTTGTCACCGGCATGGGCGCCATCACTCCCCTCGGCCAGACGGTTGGCGAATTCTGGGACAACCTGGTCTGTGGGAATTCGGGCATCCGTCCGATGACCCTCGCGAACACCGATGCCTTCGCCTGCAAGGTGGCCGGCGAAGTGCAGAATTGGGAGCCGACGAAGTTCATCGAACGCAAAGCTTCACGCCGCATGGCGCGGTTCGCCCAGTTCATGGTTGCAGCCGCTGGCCAAGCGCTAGAGGACTCCGCCCTGGACTTCTCGGCGGAGAACCTCGACCGCGTTGGCGTGATGGTTGGCAATGGCGGGGGTGGCTACCCGGATATCCAAGAGGCGGCCGAGACACTCTTCACCCGCGGTGGCATGAAGCTGGACCCGCTCTACCTCGCGCGGAGCCTTGCCAACATGGCGGCGGCGCAGGTCGCCCTACAGTACGGGTTGCGCGGCTACAACGGCACCATCGTCACCGCCTGCGCGGCTGGCACCCAGGCGATCGGCGAAGCCTCGATGCTCATCCGTTCGGGGCGCGCCGAAATCGTCGTCACCGGGGGCTGCGAGGCTGGTATCACCGAATTGGGGCTCGCTGCATTCAGCGTGATGCGCGCGCTCACCAGCCACAACGATGACCCCGCAACCGCGAGCCGCCCGTTCGACCTCACGCGTGACGGCTTTGCGCCGTGCGAAGGGGCCGGCGCGCTGGTGCTCGAGAGTGAAGCACACGCCCTCGCCCGGGGGGCCCGGATCTACGCCGAGATCGCCGGCTTTGGCTGTACGAACGATGCCTACCACGTGGCCGCGCCACCGGAAGATGGCGAAGGCGCCGGGCGGGCGATGCTCGAAGCGATACGGGACGCGGGGGTGGGCAAGGAACAGATCGGTTACGTCAACGCCCACGCCACCAGTACGCCGCTGGGGGACATCGCCGAGACGAACGCGGTGAAGAAGGTCTTCGGCGACGCCGCCTATGGTGTCCCGGTGAGCGCGACCAAGAGTCTCATCGGTCATGGCCTTGGGGCCAGCGGCGGCCTCGAGACGATTGCCACCGTGAAGACGATCGAAACGGGCGTGATCCACCCCACCATCAACCTCCATACCCCTGACCCTGCCTGCGACCTCGACTATGTGCCGAACGTCGCGCGCAAGGCAGACGTGCGAGTAGCGCTGAAGAACAGCTTTGGATTCGGCGGCCAGAACAGCTGTCTCGTGGTGGCGCGCTACGAGAAGTAGGCGGGCCCGCCTAGGGTTTGGACTGTGCGAGTGCGCTGAGTTAGATTCGTGACGTTTCGGCGCGCCCGCAACACGCTCCGGATCTGGTTCGAACGGCGAACTTTAGGGGTCTCCGTACCTTCACCTTCGCGTTAGGGTATGCTAGTCTCGTTCACTGGGGGACATTCCGTTGCGCTATCTGCTCCGCCTTGGGCACTACCTCAAACCGTACAAGAAGTCGCTCACCGTCGCCTGGCTCTGCGTCCTGTTCGCGGGTGCCTTCGTGATGATCAGCCCGCTCCTCATTCGCTACGCAATCAACTTTGGCCTCTCCCCTATCCACGATTCGCACGACAAGTTGATCGGGCTCGATGGCAATGAGAAGCTGCTGATCTTCGGCGCCCTTGCGATCATCGTCTTCGCCATTGGCCGCGGGCTGGCGTCATTCGGCCAACAGTACCTCGGCGAGTTTATCGGCCAGAGCGTCGCCTACGACATTCGCAACAATATCTACGACAACCTCCAGCGGCTGAGCTACGCCTACCACGACAAAGTCCAGACCGGCCAGATCATGTCCCGTGCCACCCAAGATGTGGAGAACATCCGCATTTTTATCAACATGGGGGCACTCCGGCTCGGCTACATCGCCCTCATCCTGCTGATCTCCATCGGCGGCATGTTCATCATCAACTGGCAACTCGCGCTCGTGAGCGTGGTGACGCTGCCGATCATCGCGTGGCGGTCGATCGTCGTGAGTGCCCGGATGCGCCCGCTCTGGATGCAGATCCAGCAGAACCAGGCCGAAATGACGCAGATCGCCGAAGAGGGCCTGACCGGCATTCGCGTGGTCAAGGCGTTCAGCCGCGAGCCGTTTGAGAGCGCAAAGTTCGCCGCATCGGCCAAGCGACAGGCCGACATGCAATACATGCAGGCGCGCCAGATGGCCACCCACAGCCCGCTGATGACCGGCCTCTCTATGTTCCAGGTCGCGCTCACCGTTGGCTTCGGCGCCTACCTGATCTCCCAGGGCAGCCTCAAAGCTGCCGACCTCCTCACCTTCACGCTCTGGCTCAACCTGCTTCAACTACCAGTCCGCATGCTCGGCTTCATCATCACCATCGTCGCGCGCACCATCAGTTCAGCCGAGCGCGTCTTCGAATTGATCGATGCCCAGTCCGCCGTCCAGGAGAAGCCCAAC
>JBDTVB010000418.1:0-2798 GCA_040007415.1 Anaerolineaceae bacterium | reverse complement strand
GGCTGAACGCCAGTCCTTTGTGACGCTGTTCCATTCACCGCCGGTGTAGCGGGCGGGCTTGGAGACGCGGGTGAGTAGCTGATCAATCGTTGCGGTCAAAGGGGATTCTCCTCGTGCAGAGGCGAGTCTGCGGACTGGCCGATAGTCCATGATAGGCGACGAGGCGTAACGGGTGAACGCGACCGCTCATGGGGTAACGCTTGGCCCTTGGCCTCCGCCTCGTATGCTCGAAGAGATGAAGGTTGATGCAGTTATTGTGGCGGCCGGCGGCTCAACGCGATTCGGCGAAACAGACAAGCTCGCCGCGACGCTGGCGGGGCGACCGGTGCTTGCGTGGTCGCTTGCGGCTTACGGGACCGCGCCATCGGTTGGCGCACTGGTTGTTGTTGCCCCCGTAGAGAAGCACGGGTGGATTCGCGAGCTGGCCGGGGATTGGGCGCCTTCGAAGGACGTTGTGCTGGTGGCAGGGGGGGACCGGCGGCGGGACAGCGTTGAAGCCGGTCTTCGCGCGTGCACATCGCGTTATGTTGCTATACATGACGGAGCCAGGCCCCTCTCGCCCCAGGACCTGATCGAGCGAGTGATCGCAGCCGCCGAGGGCACGAACGGGGCGATTGCCGCTGTTCCAGTGACTGACACGATCAAGGAAGTGCATGCCGGAACGATCTACGGGCACCCCGAGCGCTCCGCGTTGTGGGCCGCCCAGACGCCCCAAGTGGTGCTTCGCCAGGCGTGGCTGGACGCCGCCAGGATGAGCGACAACGACGAAACCGACGACGCGGCGATGCTCAGCCGGCTAGGGCTAGAATGTCGCGTGGTGGAGAGCAACGCTGAGAACGTGAAGATCACCCGCCCCCTCGACCTCCAGATCGCCGAATTGATCCTCCGTTCACGAGGCCTCGCCTGATGCGCATCGGGATCGGCGAAGACATCCACCGGATCGACGACGCTCGAACGCTGGTGCTGGGTGGCGTGATCATCGAGGAAGGCCCGGGACTGGCGGGGCATAGCGACGCGGACGTGCTGCTGCATGCGATCACGGATGCGGTTTTGGGCGCTTCCGCGCTTGGCGATATCGGGCACCACTTCCCACCAACGGACCCTCGCTACGCCCATGCGGATAGCGCCGACTTTCTGCGGGTTGCCCTTCGCCATGCGCGTGAGGCGGGTTTCGAAGTCGGGAACATCGACGCCACCGTGTCGGCTGAACGACCGAAGCTGGCGCCCTACATCGGCCACATCCGTGAACGAATCGCTGAGATCGCCGGGGTGGAGGTGGAGAGGGTGAGCGTGAAGGCGAAGACGGCCGAAGGGTTAGACGCGGTGGGTCGCGGTGAGGCGATGTCGGCGAGGGCAGCGGTGCTGCTCGAAGGCCCGGCCTGAGGCTCGTTGGCGGGATCCGAAATCTGTCAATGGGCAGGGAGCCGCGGATTTGCTACCGTGCGCAGCATCCCCTCCGCAGGAGCATCAGGTGAGCAGCGAAAGATTTTCGGACGTCATTCGAACGGAGGAGGAACTCCGAGAAGTACTCGGGCATCCTTCGGCCGGTGCGGCCGGAAAGGCAATTGACCACATCGACAAGCACTTTGCCGGCTTCATCACTCAATCCCCGTTTGTCTTGATTGGGTCATCGGATGGCGATGGGAACCAGGATGTCTCGCCGAAAGGTGACCCTCTTGGGTTCGTCCAGGTGCTCGATGAGCACACACTGGCGATTCCTGACCGTCCTGGAAACCGGCGTGGAGACACCTTCTCGAACATCCTGAAGAACCCGAACGTCGCGCTCTTTTTCATGGTTCCCGGAGTCCCGGAGACGCTACGCGTGCAGGGCCGGGCAAGCATCGTGCGGGACCTGGAGTTGCGCGAGCGAATGGCGGTCAACGGCAAGGCCCCTCAGCTGGCTGTAGTGGTGGATGTGGATGAAGCGTTTATGCATTGCGCGAAATGCGTGGTGCGGGCCGACCTTTGGAAGCCTGAACACTGGCCTAAGCCGGAAGACGTGCCTTCGCTCTCGGCGGCGATCATCGACCAGAAGAAGCTGGCAATCACGCCCGCCCAGATGGCCGATTCAATGGCCAAGGACGTGCGCGAGCGGCTCTACTAACAGCGAACGAACGGGCAGAAAGAGAGCGGCCCCGGTCAATTGACCGGGGCCGTTCTGTGCTGGTTAGCGGCGGAGTTCTAGTCTCCCCCGATGATCGGGTCGTCCTCATCGTCGTCTTCCAGCGGAAGGGCGCCGATCTCTTCGTCGTCATCGAGGACGGCGACTGCCGCCGGACGATAGGTGGACGATTCGCGTTCCGCGAGCATCCGTTCGAGTTCGGATTCTTCCTCAAGGAGGAGTGATTCCGGGACATCGAGTTCGGCGTAGTGCTCGCGCTTCGGCACCACAATTTCGCTACGAGCGGGAATGAGCTTGCCGATGATGACGTTTTCCTTGAGGCCGGTGAGGCGGTCCACCATGCCATCGATAGCAGCGTTGGTGAGCACTCGCGTCGTCTCCTGGAAAGAGGCGGCGGCCAGCCACGAGTGGGTGCTGAGCGAGGCCTTCGTAACGCCGAGGAGCACTGGCTGGGCGGTAGCGGGTTCGCCACCTTCAGCGATGATCTTGTTGTTCGCCTCTTCGAAGACTCGCCTGTCCTCAAGGTCACCCGGCAGGTAGCCAGTGTCGCCGGGATGATCCACCTTAACGCGGCGGAGCATCTGGCGAGTGATGACCTCGATGTGCTTATCGTTGATGTTTACGCCCTGGGACTTATAGACCTTCTGGACTTCATCAACCATGTACTTGCGGACCG
>JBDTVB010000417.1:0-2804 GCA_040007415.1 Anaerolineaceae bacterium | reverse complement strand
CTGTGGCTCCGGCAGCCGCAAAAGTCACCGTGGACTCGTCCACGCGACCGTTGTCGAAGAAGTCGCCGGCGATCACCAGCATGTCCGCATTGACGTTGTTCGCCAGGTCAATGACGCGCGAGAACGTGGTGCGAATCAGGTCGCGGCGTTCTTCCCATTTGCCATCGCCGCTCCCTTCGTACGCGCCGAGATGGACATCAGAGGTGTGGACAAGGCGTAGCGGTTTCCGCTCAGGCACTCGCGCCGCTCATTGCTGCCAGTTGGCGCGCGTGATCTCTCGAGTGGATGCGCAGAAAGAGCAGCCATTCTCGCCAATTCAGGTCGCCGAAAAACTGGTGCTTCCACTTGAGTTCAAGGTTCGCTTCCGGGTCAGCCGAACGGACGTGGGCGTAGAGCGAGTCGATCGCCTCGGCGTGGGTGGCGAGGATGGCTTCGCGGTCGACCGGCACTTCGGGTTCACCGTCGGTGGGGAGGTAGCCTTCAAGCGCGGCGAAGAGAACCTGCTGAGCGACGTGTATGTTGGACGACGTGGCGTGACGCAGGCAATCCATAGGCGTCCACTCGTCACCCTCTGGGATGGTGTTCAGCACGTTGTTGGCGACGCCACGCGCAGCTGTCGCCAGGTCGTCGACGCCTTCCTGCACGCGCGCGATGAGTTCATCGATGGTGCGTTGGGCGGCCTGTTGTTGGAGATAACCGCGAATACGGTCGAGGTCTTCCTGTGGTTGAGTCATGCGGTGACTGCGCTGCCTTCTCGGGCGAGCCCGATGAATGAGAGTTCCGTGGTTGCCGGCTTGTAGACGAAGAGCTTCAGTTTGCCAAAGAGCAGGGCCTTCGCCGATGACAGCTCGAATCCGCTGCCCACGTAGCTGTGCCAGGCATGGTCGATGACGTAAAGGCGCCCATTTGGCGTGAGTGCGCGGCGCGCCTCTGCGACGGCGGCGGGAAGTGCGGCTTCTGGTAGGTGGCCGAAGTAATGAATGGCGACAACTGCATCGAAGGCCGGTGAGACCCACGGGAGCGCTCCGCCATCAGCATGGATCAGTTCGATCCGTTCGACGCCCCGGTTGCGCCGTTCGGCGCGTTCAAGCATGAACGGCGAAAGATCGAGGCCGGTGAGGTGTGCACTTGGAAGCCCCGTGGAGAGCGTCTGAAGAGCCCGTCCGGGCCCGCAGCCAAGTTCGAGCACGTCTTCGTGT
This sequence comes from Anaerolineaceae bacterium, assembly GCA_040007415.1. GTDB lineage: Bacteria > Chloroflexota > Dehalococcoidia > Tepidiformales > Tepidiformaceae > PNKC01. Next base: position 1,605 of record JBDTVB010000417.1, on the reverse strand, counting down.
TTCTCCGTTCGCATAAGTCCCAAAAGCGCTTTCAACAAAGCCGACTCCCGGGTAAGGCAGTAGACCTGGCGAATGAGTGCTTCGTAGCCACTTGCGCTCCGTCGCGAAAGATAGCCTTCGGGCAGGAAGTGCCATCGCTGGAGGTACCAGCGTGGGTAGCTCACGCGTGGGTTGCTGCGGGGCGAGCGTGCGGCGTCAGCAATACAACGCTGCGCGAGTGACGGGTGCATCCGTTTGAGCATCGGGCCGATCCTAGTCAGCCAGACCGTTCCTGTCACGAAGCGGTTGCATCGGGTGTTGCCCGTATTCGGGAGCGCGCTCAGCCTGAGCGACGATGGATCTTGTGCGCGCGGCAATTCTCGGCATCGTCCAGGGGCTTTCGGAGTTTCTTCCGATCTCCTCCTCTGGCCACCTGATCCTGATACCAGCGCTGTTTCGGTGGCCGGACCAGGGGCTTGCGTTCGATGTTGGCCTCCACCTGGGCACGCTGGTGGCGTTACTCGCGTACTTCTGGCGCGACTGGGCGGCGATGATTCGCAGCGGGGTGGCCGATCTGAAACAAAACCAGCTTCAGATGCGGCGATACCGGCCGGAGAGCCAACTCCTCTGGCTGCTGGCCCTGGGTTCGATTCCGGCCGCCGTTGCCGGATTGTTGTTCAACCATTGGATCGAAGACAACGTTCGCCAGCCCTGGCTTGTTGCCATAACGCTCGCTTTGGTCGGGACGATCATGCTCGTTGCAGATCGCAGAAGCCGACGTGATCGCGAGATCTCAAGCATCGGTGTGGCTGACGCCGTACTGATCGGCCTCGCTCAGGCGTGCGCGCTCATTCCCGGCGTTTCACGTTCGGGGGCGACCATGAGTATGGGTCTCTTTCGCAACTTGAGTCGTGACTCCGCGGCGCGGTTCGCCTTCCTTCTCGGAACGCCGGCATTTGTCGGCGCGGCGGCGCTCAAGTCGAAGGACCTGGCCGAGAGCTCTGGTCGGGAGTTCGGCGAGCTGGCGGTTGGCTTTGCCTGCTCGGCGGTCGTCGGATTCGTCGTCATTCACCTTCTGCTGCGGTATTTGAGGACCCGAAGCCTCATGCCATTCGTTGTGTATCGCTACGGCGTCGCAATGGCGACGCTGGTGATCGCCGCGATCCGGGTTACCTGACCGTCGAACGAAGTTCGGTGGGCGTCGCGTAGAATGCGTCCACAACCACCACGCGGAGGCTTTATGGTCCTCGAATCACTTCGCCTTGATGGCCCGCCCCGGCGGGTCGCGATCATTACTGGCGGGAGCCGCGGCCTTGGCAAGGCTATGGCGATTGCGCTCGCCGAGGCGGGCGCGGACGTTTGCATTGCAAGCCGGACAGTCTCACAGCTCGAATCTGCGTCGGCCGAGATTGAGGCAGCCTGTGGACGCAAGCCGCTCATCGTCCCAACGAACGTCCAGAAGAGCGCCGAGTGCGACGCCCTCATCGTGAAAACTGTCGAACACTTCGGCAGGCTCGATATCATGCTGAACAACGCTGGTATCGGGGACCGCCGCGGTGCAGGGAGCCGAATCACGGACCTCGAAGACGCTGACTGGCACGACACCATCGAGGTGAACCTGCACAG
>JBDTVB010000416.1:0-2820 GCA_040007415.1 Anaerolineaceae bacterium | reverse complement strand
AGGCGCCACCGCCACCGGGCGCGGCCTGAGGTAGCTCGGCGTCAGCGATTGCGCCACGAAGCCAGGCGATAGCCTGGGTGTGCGCGGGATCGGAAGCGTTGAAGAGGGCGACGAAGACGCTGGCGTGAACGGTGCTCACGTCCGGCCCCGCGGCGTGGCCGGCATTTGATCCTTCCAGGCGTCGCCAACTTCGCTGGCCAGCCGGTCAATAGCTGCGAGCTCGGCTGCCGCCTGGGCGCGGGGCAACCCCGCGATGTCGCGGTCAGAGTATGGCCGCAAGGTTGCGACGGGTGTCCCATTCACGGTGATCACATACTGTGCGTGCTCGTCACGCACCGCGCGCACAATCTGCGTTGCTTCGTTCTTCAGCTGCCGTACGCCGATAGTCCGCACGTCATCTCTCCAGTGGGTTTGGTAGCCCCATGGTGGCCACTGAGTTCGCTGCACGTCAACCGAAAGACGGCCCGCGCTAGTCTCGTGCCAATCGCACCATCTCTACCAGTTCCGCGGGGGCGATCACGTTCGCGCTGTTTCCCCAGGAGAGCACCCAGGGCAGAAAGTCGAACAGTGCCGGAAGTCGGACCTCCATCCGCAGGCAGCCTTCTCCGAGGTCTGTAAACACGGCATCCGGGTGCCAACGGGACTCACGCGCGCGCACTGCGGCGTCACCTGAGAACTCGACCACGGCGTCGAACTTCGTATCGGCGAGGACCACGCCGCTCCAGCTCCGCGACATTGCGGACATCAGTTGGACCGACGCCTCGCGGGAAACCGGTTGGTGTTTCTCGAGGCCCTCGGTGCAGAGCACCTTGTGGTGCTTTTCGACGCGCTCCACGCGGTCTAGCTTGAAGGTTGCGAGGTGGCCAGCGGTGTGGTTGTAGCCAATCACGTAGGTCGCGCCTGTGCTCGCGCTGGGCTCCATCAAGTACGGCTCAAAGCACAGCATCGAGGCCTTGGTCTTGCCCACCGCGCGGTAACGCATACAGACCAGCGCCTCACTCATCCACGCATCGGAAAGCAACCGGAGGCAATCGGTCTGAGACTTGCGCCGCGGCCGCGCTTCAAGGGAGAGCCGCGTGAACCGGATCTGTTCAGCCAGGGGTCCCGGAAAAACGGCGGCCAGCTTGTCTAGTAGCGACGAGGCGTCGGCGTCCTGCTCCGTGCTGTTCTGCGACAGCAGGCGCAACGAAAAGAGCAGCGCGCGGGCCTCGTGTTTTGTGAGCTTCAAGATCGGGATCGGGAACTCGCCTGGGCGCAGCCGGTAGCGATCACGGTCCGGCTGTAATGGCTCAATCGCGCCGGACTCTTCGAGTTGCTCGCGAAAATAGTCGATGTCCCGCTGCACGGTCCGCGGGGAGCAGACCAGCCGCGAGGCAAGTTCCGATGCGCGCAATCCGCCCGGCGATTCGTGCAGCAGTCGCTGCAGGTTGAGCCTTCGCTCCAACTGGGTGCCGTCTTCGTTGAACTTCTGATTCGCCATGCGGCCTCCGCCCGTGACATCTTCGCGTCTGTGTCGGTCACTCTACCTGTCGGGAGGTCGGAGCGGGATCCCCCAAAATGACCCCAACCTGTCACCCGCTTTGACCTGTTTTCGCGAAGGTTCGGCTGCAGACTACAGGTTGTGAGTGAGCAGAAACCGCCTGACGACATGGCCGAACTGCGGGCCCTACTCCTGGAAGTAGCCGATTCGCTCGATGCAATCGTCGTGGCGCTCCAGACGGAATTGCCGAACCACGATGGTGGCCTTGGTGTACGCGAGGCGGTGTGGCGGGTGGTCCGTTTGCGGCGCCACCTGGGGCGATTGGGCTACCGGGGCAACGATTGAGCGCACCGCTAGGCGTGCCTCTGGTAGACTGCCCTCGCCACCCGGCGAACAACACCGGGCGCGGCATCAGGAGCTTCCATGTACCGCCGAATCCTCACCGGGATCATCGCCCAGGGCCGGACCAGGGCATTTCTGGAAGCATTGCGTGAATCGGCCGGCTACCAGCAGGAGCGCGGCATTCGTGCCCGCACTACGGTGTGGGGCGCGATGACGGGCCAGTCTAACTCCGTCCTCATCGCGAGTGACTTCAATACGCTGGACGAGCTCGAAAAGTTCACCGCCCTTGCAGCCGAAGACTCGACCTTCGCCCGCGTTCGCACGTCCGTGAGCAAGGAGATGGTCTACGACGCCTCCGAGGTATCCATCCACCGCCTCTCCTATCACTCCGAAGGGCTAATCTCCAGTGAGGAAGCGACCGAACCCCGGCGCTACATGCGAACGCTCACGGGCGAAGTCCAGGCCGGGCACCACCGGGAGTTTGTGATGGCGATTTCACAAGCGCTGGACTATCAGAAGCAGCGCGGAATCGACGCCCAGACCAGCGTCTGGTCCGCGATGACCGGCGCCACCAGCGGCGTTTCGATCGTGGCCGAATTCGATTCGCTCACCGAACTCGAGAAGTTCGACGAACTGGCAGTGACCGACGCCGAGTTCGGGCGGCTACGCGCCGCCACGCGATCGTCGATGGTCTTCCTGACAAGCGAGATCGACCTGATGAGGAACCTGTTCTAAGTCTGAGTGAGCCTGTCCCCGTGGACGGCCGGGACAGCTTGCCCGCAAAGAAAACCGGGGCCACGAAAGTGGCCCCGGTTGCCGTTGTGTTCGAAGCGAACGCCTAGTGGCAGGCCCGAGCCTGGCCGCTGCCGTCAGCGGTCTGGAAGCTGGAACCACAGGCGCAGCCCTTGGTCGCGTTCGGGTTGAAGATGCTGAAACCGCTCTTCATGATGTCGTCTACGTAATCGATTTCGGCGCCAGAAAGATACTGGGCACTCTCC
>JBDTVB010000415.1:0-2822 GCA_040007415.1 Anaerolineaceae bacterium | reverse complement strand
CGCCTACTGGCCGATCAAGGGCGAGTTCGACCCGCTGCCCGCGCTGTACCGCTGGCAGGAAGACGCCACCCTGGGCGATATATATGGATCAAATGACGAGAATGTCCAGGAAGAACCGGCACAGTTAGCTACTGAAAGCATAGCAAATCGCTCGCCGCGCAAGATTGGCCTGCCAGTGGTCAACAAGGTGCACAAGACGATGATCTTTCATGCCTGGTACCCCGGTTGCCCGATGGAGGAAGACGCCTACGGCATCCCCAAGCCCAAGGACACCGAGGTGGTCGTGCCGACGCTGCTGTTCGTGCCCTGCGTGGGCTACGGGCCGGGCGGCTACCGCCTGGGCTATGGCGGCGGTTTTTACGACCGCACGCTGGCCACGCTGCAGCCGCGCCCGTTTACGGTCGGGCTGGGCTATGCCCAGGGCTGGCTGCCCGACCTGGAGCCTGAAGCGCATGACATCCCGCTCGATGTGATCCTCAACGACAAGGGCGTAGTCTGGCCGGTATGAGCTGGCCGCCTTGCCAAGATCGGCTGATACTATTACTAAAGTAGCTGTTAATGGCCGTCTTCATTGGGCGGCAAGGTCAAAACACGCGCAATGTCTGAATTTGGCTGTTGTAACGCAATCGCCCGGAAGCGCCGAGCTGTTCAGCCTTACCCCGATCAGAAATGCGAACGCATTGCGCTTGAAGGCGACATTCGCAGTCCCGTCAACCCGCCTTCCGGCGGCGTGTTCCGCACCCGTTGCCCGCATGCGCTGGATGACTGCGCCAGCACGCGCCCCGAGTTGCGCGACATGGGACAGGGTCGTTTCAAGGCCTGCATCTGTGATGACATCGCGTTGCGGACGCCATAACCCAAGAAAGCATTCCTCATGACCACCTTGCAAGACCTTCTCGACCCGCAACTCGACCGCTCCTTCAAGGGCTTTCCGCATACCAGCGGCCCGCTGCGCCGCTCTGAAATCGGCGCCCGGCAATGGAATGTGCTCAAGGGCGACCTGCCGCTGCCGCTGGCCGTCGTCAAGCAGGAGTCCATGAGGCACAACCTGGGCTGGATGCAGAAGTTCGCGCGGGACCAGGGCGTGGACATGGCGCCGCACGGCAAGACCAGCATGTCGCCGCAGCTGCTCAAGCGACAGCTCGACCAGGGCGCCTGGGGCCTGACCTTTGCCACCGTGGCGCAGATGCGCGCCGGCATCACGGCGGGCGCGAAGCGGCTGATGATCGCCAACCAGGTGTTCACGGCCATCGATCTCGCCGGCATCCAGGGCATGTTGCGCGAGTACCCCGGTTTGCGCATTGTCTTTCTGGTGGATTCGCTGGCGCAGCTGGCCTTGATCGAAGCGTGGGCGGTGGCGCACGCCGACGGCATGGTCACCCCGTTCGAAGTGCTGCTGGAAATCGGCGTGATGGGCGCCCGTACCGGCTGCCGCAACCAGACCGACGCCCTGGCGCTGGCCGCGGCCAGCGGCGCCAGCCCGGCCTGCCGCCTCGTCGGCATCGAAACCTATGAGGGGCAGGGGGCTACCGGCAACTCCGAGGCCGACAAGGCCTATGCAGACGCGCTGATGCAGCGTGTCTGCGACATCGCCCTGGCTTGCGACCAGCAGGGCTTTTTCGACAACGAGGAAGTCCTGATGACGGCTGGCGGCTCGGGGATTTTCGACCTTGTCAGCGGCTGGCTGAAACCCCGGCTCTCGCGCCCGGTGCGTGGCCTGCTGCGCTCGGGCTGCTACATCACCCACGACCACGGCAACTACAAGCGCCTGGTGGGCGCCGTCAATGCCCGGCTGCACGACAGGGACGGCCTTCGGCCGGCCATTGAGGTCTGGGCGGCGGTGCAGTCCTGCCCCGAGCCAGGGCTGGCTATTTTGGCCGTCGGCCGGCGCGATCTGTCCTACGACCTTGAAATGCCGGTGCCGCTGTCCTCCGTCCGTGCCGCGGCCTCCACGCCGGTGCCCGCGCCCGACGACTGGCGCATCACTGCCCTGAACGACCAGCACGCCTATTTGCGCGGCAGCGGTCCCGAGCATGCGGCGCTGCAGGTCGGTGATCTGGTGGCGCTGGGCATTTCCCACCCCTGCACCACATTTGACAAATGGCGCTGGATGCCGGTGGTGGATGACAACTACGTGGTGTGCGATGCCCTGGTGACCTGTTTCTGACCATGACTGCAAAAGTTCTGGTCAGAATTGCCGAGACCATGGCCGGCGCGCCGAATCGACGGCAGTCCGGTGCCCACCGTCATGCGCGCCTGTCGCTTACGAAAGCCCGATTGCGCTGTCCGAGGGTATTGAAAGGGTATTCGTGAATGGCGCACTGGCCTATGAGGCTCGCACAGGCGGTCTTGGTCAGGCATGTGTGAAGGTACGCGCTGGACGCCTGTTGAGGCGCGGCCTGGCGCCAACTCTGGCCTGATTGACAGCCGCCTGCCCTCAATCGAGCCCGTCCGGCCGGCTGGCCTCGGGCCCATCGCCCATCGCCATGCGCGTCTGTGCCGCTTGCGCCTTGAGCCAGTCACAAAACGCCAGCACTTCGGGCCGCGCCGAACTCCGCGGCCCCACGATCAGCCAGTAGGCCAGCGGTGAGTCCAGACGCAGCTGCGGGAAGGGCTCGACCAGGTCACCCGAGGCCAGGCTGTCGGCCACCAGCGGCGTGCGCACCAGTGCCACGCCCTGGCCGGTCAGAGCGGCCTGGGCGATCTGGTGCGCGTAATTGAAGGACAGCCAGCGTTTGGGCTCCAAATGCCCGAGATGCTGGGCGGTAAACCAGCGCTGCCAGGTCAGCAGTTCGGTGTAGTGGCTGCGGTGGGCGTCGCCG
>JBDTVB010000414.1:0-2823 GCA_040007415.1 Anaerolineaceae bacterium | reverse complement strand
TCTCGCGCATTGCGGTGATCCGGTCGCCCTCGAAGAACATGTGCTCGGTGCGACAGAGGCCGATCCCCTCAGCGCCGAACTGCCGCGCCAATTTTGCGTCCTGCGGGCTATCACCGTTCGCGCGCACGCCGATCTTGCGGAACAGATCGGCCCAACTCATCAGCGTGTTGAAATCCGCGTCGAGCTGAGGTTCGACAGTCTCCACGTGGCCCAGAAGGACCTCGCCGGTGCTGCCGTCCACGGTCAACAGGTCACCCTTTCGGATGGTGGTTTCGTTGACGGTGAACTGCTGAGCGGCGTAGTCGATGCGCAGGTCTCCGGCGCCGGCCACACACGGCTTACCCATGCCGCGCGCCACCACGGCGGCGTGCGAGGTCATCCCCCCGCGGGCCGTGAGCACTGCCTGCGAGGCGACCATGCCGTGGAAGTCTTCAGGCGCAGTCTCGATGCGCACGAGGATCACCTTTTCGCCGTTGATCGCCATCGCCGCGGCTTCGTCGGGGTCAAACACTGCCTTGCCGCTTGCGGCGCCCGGCGAGGCCGGGAGGCCGCGGGTCAGGAGGTGCGCCGCTGCCCGCGCGTCGGGATCGAGGCCGGCGTGGAGAAGCTGCTCGATCTGGGCGGGCTCCACGCGGCGGACGGCGGTTTCGCGGGTGATGACGCCTTCATTCACCAGGTCCACCGCTATCTTCACAGCCGCCCGGCCGCTGCGCTTGCCGGTGCGCGTTTGGAGCATGTAGAGCGTGCCGCGCTCGATCGTGAACTCCATGTCCTGGACGTCCTTGTAATTTGCCTCAAGTTGCCGCGCGATCGCATCGAACTGCGCGTAGACCGCTGGCATCTCCGTCTTCATTTCGGAGATGGGGCGCGGGGTGCGCACCCCGGCGACTACGTCTTCTCCCTGGGCGTTTACGAGGTACTCGCCGTAGAGGGTGTTTTCGCCAGTTGAAGGATTGCGGCTGAAGGCCACGCCGGTCGCGCTATCGCTCCCCATGTTGCCGAAGACCATGGCCTGCACATTGACCGCCGTGCCCAGGTCGTCGCTTATCTTGTTCAGCCGCCGATAGTCCACTGCTCGCCGCCCGTTCCAGGAACGGAAGACCGCCGCGATCGCGTCACGCAGCTGGTCCATCGGGTCTTCGGGAAAATCGAACTTCACGCTGCCGGCGACGATCTTCTTGAATTTCTCAGTGATCTCCTGGAGCTCTTCAGTGGAAAGGTCCGTGTCCAGCCGCGATTCGCCTTTCGCCGACTCCATCACATGCTCGAACGCGCTGCCGTCAACACCGAGGACGATCTTTCCGAAGAGCTGAACGAAGCGGCGGTAGGCGTCCGCCGCAAACCGGGGGTTGCCGGTGAGCTTCGCCAGCCCCGCGGCTGTCTCCCGGTTGAGACCAAGATTTAAGACGGTGTCCATCATCCCCGGCATCGAAACCTTCGATCCCGAACGCACCGAAACGAGCAACGGGTTAGCGGGGTCCCCGAGCCGCTTGCCGGTGGACGCTTCCACGTCGCGCAGGGCTTCCAACGTCTGCTCCCAGAGCCCTTCCGGGAACTCCCACTTTGAGGAGTAAGCGTTGCAGGCCTCGGTGGTGATCGTGAATCCAGGAGGCACTGGGGCACCGGATTTCGTCATCCCCGCGAGCCCCGCGCCCTTGCCCCCGAGCAGGTCGCGCATGGACTCATCGCCCTCGCGGAAGAGGTACACGTACTTCGTAGCCATAGATAGTTGTCCTTCCGCTGGGCCCTGGAAAAGCCGCCGCAGCAGAATAGCGCCGTTCTCCCGTTGAGGGGAGATCCGCCCGCGATCCGGCCTCATTGTAAAGCGCCCCCGGCCAAAGTCACGAGCCTCCGCCGGGGGCTCACTGCGAAATAAGCGCGACGTCTGCTACCATCAAAGAGGTCGCGTTGTACGAGACGTACGCGCCGGACCATTGAACTCCATGCTATTTGCTGAAAACGTCACCAAGACCTTCGGGGCTGTCGATGTCCTCTCCGGGCTCACGTTCATCGTGGGTGATGGCGAGCACGTCGGTATCGTTGGCCCCAACGGGGGCGGCAAGTCCACCATCCTTCGCCTGCTTGCGGGCGACCACAAGCCCGATGAGGGCGCCTGCGGCTTCCGCAACGGCGCGCTCGGCTACCTCCGCCAGGAGGCGGGCCTGGATGACAACAACACGCTCGTCGAAGAGCTCTGGCTGGCGTTCCCGGAAGCGCGCGGCATCGAACTCGAACTCGAAGAGATCGCCGGGCAGATTGAGCGCGGCGAGGGCGACCTGGATTTGCTGATCGACGAACAGGCGCGCCTCTTCGAGGCTTTCGAAACACACGACGGCTACCGCATTGAAGCGCGCATTGGGCGCGTCCTTGACGGCCTTGGGTTCGAGCCAGATGACGCCAAGAAGCTTTGCGGCGCGTTCAGTGGTGGCTGGCAGATGCGCATTGCGCTCGCCAAGGTGCTCGTCCGCCGTCCCGAGAACGTCCTCCTGGACGAACCGACCAACCACCTGGACGCCAAGACGCGCACCTGGCTGGCTGACGAACTCGGCGAGTGGGACAGCGCCATGCTCATCGTCACCCACGATGGCGCCTTCCTGGACAAAGTTGCGACGCGTATCCTGGACCTTCGCAATAAGAAGGTCGAGAGCTACGCCGGCAACTACTCGAAGTACCAGACACAGAAAGCCGACCGCCTGCACGCCCAGGACCAGGCTGCCGCTCGCCAGGACCGCGAGTTTATCAAGCAGGAGCGCTTCATCGAACGCTTCGGCGCGAAGGCGACGAAGGCGAAGGCCGTGCAGAGCCGCGAAAAGGCGCTCGCCA
>JBDTVB010000413.1:0-2839 GCA_040007415.1 Anaerolineaceae bacterium | reverse complement strand
AGACGTGGTGGTGTTGAACGAATGGACAATCACCAAGGCCCACGGCAACCCCGCCGCCCGGCTCGGCAAAGAGCTGAAGATGGAGTACCAGTGGGTGCGCGCCAACCCCTGGTTCCCCGGCCAATCGAAAGAGCAGAACGACGCGATCGCGGACCAGATCGGTTTTCAGGAGGGCGAACTGATCCTCAGCCGCCACCGCATCCTTCGCGCCGAACCGCGCTGGCTGAACCCGCGCACCTCTGAGACCGAGGGCCGCGCTGTACTGCACGTTGTTCTGCAGGCGCCCGCTCCCCTTGGCGAAGTGGACCTCTACGTGACGCACCTCACTTCGGGCGAAGACAGGGTGCGGGCGGCCCAGGTCCTCTCCGTTACCGCTGCCATCAAGGAAACGCATGGCAGCGGGCCGCTCCTGCTCGTCGGTGACATGGGCGTTCTCCCCGGTTCGGCCACCCTCCAGCCGTTCCTCGAAGCGGGGCTCGTTGACCTCATTGCCGACACGCCGCTGGTCACCTGCTGCCGCGACGCGATTACCGGTGATCTGCCGCCGCTGACCACGCGCACGAGCTACATTTTCGGCACCGACTGGCTCGGCCCAAAGGCCTGGCAGTTCGGCGACAAGCCGAAGAGCCGCGCTGACGGCTCCCTGCTCTACACGAGTGACCACAACGGCATCTTCGCTGTCTTCCCCGTGCGCTCGCCGGAGCAGCGGCCTCCGTAGCTCTTCTCAAGTGCCCCGCTCTCCCGGGCGGTATGGTGGAGTGAGGCGGAGGCAGCGATGTTCGATCTCAGTCGGAAGCTGGCAGGAGCGGCAATCCTCGCGCTCGTGTTGGCGGGCGGCGCTCTTGCGCTCGTTCGAAACGCTGGTGACGATACCGCCAGCGCACCGGCGGACAGCGAAGCGACGACAACTCCGACCGCCACTCCGGCAGGGAGCCCCACTCCCACACCACCATCCGTGAACGGCATTGTGGTGCGTGAGTGGCTGCTGCACGCGCCCACAACCCTTCCCGGCGGCGTTATCGCCTACCTTGAAAAGCGTTGCGGCATGGGCGACTGCTATCTCGGAGGGCTGGATCGCGTCGCTTCGGCAACGATCCGTGGGAAGCTCGAATATCGAGTAGATTCATTGCTTTCGCACCAGCCGGAGACCCCGATCGGGGCGCCACCAGTCTTTGGTGATCGCGGCGATGTCTACGTGACCGCCTGCGTGCAGCGCCCCTGTAGCCAGTACGACGATGGCCCAGGCACCCGGACAGCACTTCGCCGTTCGCTGGATGGCGGCGTGACCTGGGCGGACGCCGCGCTGCTCGAAGGGAGTTGGTACACGGCGGGCTGGTCGAAGGCGGGCCTCGTCCTCGGCACCAATTTGTTTGAGGGCAACACCTTCCTCAGAACGAAGCTCGTGAACTGGCCTGCGAACACCGAGGTCCTCCCGCCAACCGCAGTCGCGACGATCGGAAACGATGGCTACCCGGGGCGCGTCTTTTTCAACAGCGGGCGGCTCTTCTGGCAACTTGGCGACCGGGAGACTTACCTTCGGGACGATGGTTCGATCCTCTGGAAGTCCGACCTTGGCCAGGATGTCTACCACGGGGATGGCGTGCGGCTCGTCGCGGTCTCAGCGGATGAGTCGGTGGTCGTGGTTAGTTGGCAGCGGAACGAAGTCGGCTCCCGGTCGGATCGCATGGGCGTTTACCGCGCCGGGAAGCTGGTAGCCGTCTACAGCCTGCCCACGTCGGAGCACCGGATAGTTGGCGACGCCTGGCTCAAAGACGGCCGTCTCATTGGCAATGCACGGTTCAACAGCGACGAGCTGGAAGTAGTGATCAAGCGGGAGCGCCCGGACTACCCGTTCATTCGCGAGCTCAACGGCAACCAGATGAACGTCCCAGTGGTCATCGACCTACAGAACGGCGAACTCCGGCCGCTCGAACTTTTCGGCCCACTGGCCGGCGAGGAGTACCTGAGCGTCAATCGGGTGCTGCAGGTGGTGGAGGCGAGCGGTTGGATTCGGGTCCCGGAGCAAGCCGGAGGCGGCTGCCTGGAGGTTCGTAGTGAGCCCGGAGCCGGGGCGGCCTTCGCTTGCTACCTGCCCGGCGTACTCCTGCAGAACGGCGGTTCAAGCATCACCATCGAAGCGCGCGGAACCTTCCAGTCTGTTGTCGGGCCAGACGGGCAGCGTGGTTGGGTGGAGTTCGTCAAATGAGCGGGTGATGAGCGGAGAGCGGGGCTGGGGACTCCAAGCGTTGGTACGCCGCGTCACTTGTAACGCCCTTTCCGCCCTGTCAGAGTACGTGCCCACGAAACAACCGGAGGCGCGCAGTGGCTTACGACCAGATCCTTACCGAGACTCGGGGCCGGGTTGGCGTAATTCGCCTCAACCGGCCCGAAAAGCTGAACGCCTGGACCGCCCAGATGGGTCAGGAGATCCAGGACCAGATCGGCAAGTGGAACGGGGATGATGCAATCGGTGCGATTCTCCTGACGGCCGAAGGGCGGGGGTTCTGCGCTGGCGCGGATATGGGCAATTTCGCCGCTCGGGCGCAGGTCAATACCAGCGGGTCCGGCGAAGAGTTGCGGCGGGGCGGCGCAAACTTCACTCACTTCATGCGCGAATCGAAGCCTACCGTGGCGGCGGTCAACGGCTACGCGGTTGGCATCGGCCTCACCATGATCCTGCCCTGCGACGTCCGCATCGCCTCCACCAGTGCGAAGTTGAGCATCCGCTTTGTGAAGATGGGCCTCGTCCCGGAATTGGGGTCAACCCGGCTGCTCGCACAGCTGGTCGGGCTGGGCCACGCCACCGACATGTGTCTCACCGGGCGGATGGTGGGCGCCG
>JBDTVB010000412.1:0-2841 GCA_040007415.1 Anaerolineaceae bacterium | reverse complement strand
GCGGAACCAGCGTCAGCCCCTTCTCGCCCAGCATCTCGTTGATCCGGTAGATCTCTTTCTTGTGGAGCAGCAGCTTGCGATCCCGGACGGCGTTGTGAGGCGAGTAACCAGCGTTCAGGTATGGGGCGATGTGCGCGTCCTGCAGCCAGACCTCACGGTTCTTGATGCGCGCGTAAGAACCGACCAGCTGCACGTTGTGTTCACGCACAGATTTGATCTCTGGCCCGGTCAGCACGATTCCGGCCTCAAACTTGGCAATGAATTCGTAGTCGTGCCGCGCCTTGCGGTTCTGGGCGATGATTGAGTCGCTCATACGTCTCTCAGCGAGGAAACGGCCCCGTACCGCGCTCCGCAGTCGAGGCCGTCCATCGTCAAACCAGTGTACCTCGGCGATTAGTTGCCGTGGAGAATTTCAACTGCCTTGAAGAATTGGATGTCGCCGTGGTCGATGTAGTCGTCGCGGGTCATCGGCAGTTCGATATCTGGCTTGATGCCCACCCCTTCGATCTGTTCACCTTTCGGCGAAAGCCAGCGTCCGACCGAGAGGTAGAGCGCACCGCAACCCGCCGGGTCGCCACACTTCGTCAGTTTCTGGAGCTGGTTGACAGTGCCCTTACCGAAACTTCGCGTGCCCACCACCGTCGCCCGCCCGTTGTCGTGCAGGGCGCCAGCCAGGACTTCTGAGCCGCTCGCGCTCCCTTTGTCCAGGAGGATCACAATCGGGATCTTCGTTGCCAGGCCGCCGGACTTGGCCGTCCAGCTCTGGGTCTTGCCGCCGGCGTCCAGCTCGGAAAGGATGGTCCCGCTGTTAAGGAACTCGTCAGCAACTTCGACGGTCGCGCTCAACAGCCCGCCGGGGTTGCCACGCAGATCCAGGACAAGACCCTTGTACTTGGTCTCAACGTCCTTCAGTTTGACCTTCAACTCGGCGACGGTTCGATCGTGGAACTGGGCGATGTTGATGTAGGCGACATCCGTAAGCGGCGTGCCGTTGCGGTCCACGAGGTTCTTGCCGCTTTCGCCGGGAATGAGCGCCAGGTTTGGCTCAGAGAAGACGCTCTCAAGCGGTATTTCGCCGCGAGTAATCGTTAGCGTCTCGATCTGGCCATCGGTGTGTTTGACTTCGAGCACGACCTTGGTGCCCTTGGCGCCGCGGATCTTCTGAACCGCCTGCTCTTTTGTCCAGCCGTCGGTTCGCTCGCCGTCCACCTTGGTGACCGTATCTCCGGCGCGAACGCCGCCCTTCTCTGCTGGCGAGTCGCGGAACGGTGCGACGATCTGGACTGGCCCGCTCGCATCAGAGACGCTGGCGCCGATGCCGTCGTAGCTCGAGTCGAGGTTGAGCGCGCCAGCCTTTATATCGGCCTGAGTGAGATACTCGGTGTGCGCGTCGTTGAGTGAAGTGATGACCCCGTTGATCGCCGCCTTGCGAAGCGCCTGCGCGTCCAGTGCATCCTTATCAACGTACTGGGCCTTCAATATCTGCACGATTTCATCGATGATGGCGGCCCCGACGGCGTCACCGTTGGCCGGGATGCCGCTGGTTGCGCCAAGAACGGGCGAGCCAGTCGAATCGCCGTTGAGATCCTTAACCAGGTATCCCAAACCGAAAGCAAGGGTCACTACGGCGAGCATCAAGAAAACGAGGACAGCCCAGCGGGCCGACCGCTCGCCCACGCCGGGCTGCGGCTGTTCGCGCAAGATCTCCATGAAAGCAGAACACCTCGTCCCAGGGGAGCTGGGGGATAGCTTTGAGTGTACATGCGGCCCAATCCGGCCAGCAATTGTACGGATTACCCCTCGTTTACCCCGTATCGCTGTTCTCGGGCAAAGTCGTCCTGTTGAAGAACCCGCTCACGCCGGGGGCTACGAGTTCGAGCGTCTGATTCCGATCCGCTCTCCACGCGTAAACCATGTCTCCCACTGGGTCGCCAAGGCTGGAATGAACCGAGTCATCCACACGCCGACCGGCCAGCAGGAGCGTCTGGCCAGCGGCATCCCAGAGCGAGTGGGATTGCGAGTACTGGTCGAAGAATGCCAACCAGAGGCGGAACTCCGGGGAGGGCACAAGCGACTCGGACGCGCAGAGCTCCTCTCCTGAGTCGTCGACGATCCGCACATAATGTCGACCATCTCCTGATTGAGTCGGTGCCACCAGTGCGACCCTGTCCCCTTTCGGCGACCACACGTAGGCCACGAATGGCCCACGCGTGATTCGGCTCCTGTGCCCGTCAGCTGCGATCAGCCAGAGCTCGGAGAGCGCTCCAGCTTCAGCGTTTGAGGCGACCGCGACCGTTAGGTCCTCACTTCCTGGTCGAAAAGCGAGGACGCCGCCGCTCCCGAATCGGGCTAGTTCGACGCTCTCGCTCTGCATAATCGTAGTTTTCATAAGCCTCAATACGCCGTCGCGTGGCTCGGCGTAGATGATGCGGCCGCTGAGCGAAACAGCCGGGGCACGAAAGCCGACCGCTGCTTCGCTCAACGAACGAACTGCCTCGCCGGACGCGGTCTCGATGAGACTCACTCGCGGGCCGGCGTGGACAACGAGAAAACGCGAGTCCGCCGTCCATGCGCCGAAGATCGGCGATCCGGTCACCTGTGGCCCAAGCTCTCGTCCGTCAGCGGCGTAGCAGCTGATGCCCAACGTCTCTCCCGTTCGGCGCACGACAGAGAGTACCGAACCATCGGGGGACCAAAGCGCGTAGTGAGGCACGCGCGGCGCGATCGCAATGGATTCGGTGGACACTGCGAACCTTCCCACAGCATCGGCCGCCGCCGGTTCGTCCGTCCCAAGGTCAACAAGTTCGACTGCGCTTCCTTCGCGATCGTTGGAGACAGAGA
>JBDTVB010000411.1:0-2841 GCA_040007415.1 Anaerolineaceae bacterium | reverse complement strand
TGCCGCGATGCGTGCCGCCGGGGAAGTCAACCGACCGGCTCCGTTCAGCACCACGCCCGAGATCATGGCGGCGATGGGCGACCGCATGCTCGAAGAGACGGCGATTTACGGTGACCTCGAAACGGTTGCACTGGGCATTGAGGAGCGCCGCCAACTTGGCGTTGACCTGCCGAGCATCAGCATGCCGCAGGGCTCGCTGGAGCACGTCGAGCGGGTGCTGGGGACGCTGGTCTCGTAGAGCCAGCTTCCGAACCGCGGTCAGTAAGCGATGTGGTAGGTGCCGGGACCGAATTCGGGGAGCTGGATCAGCGTTTGATTGCGGAGGTCTGGTTGGAGGCCCAAGACCTCCATCGGCACGGCCCCGAGGAGCGGCATTGTGCCAGCGGGAAGTTCAAGGCATTCGAACGGCGAACTTCGCCCCATCACCTCAAGCGAGACCGGCTCCGTGACGCGCATCGTCGAGACGCACGCCGCGGTTTCCACCTGGACTTCCCGGACGAGCTTCAACCCGAGCCGGGCAACGGTCTCCGCCGGGAGGCAGAGCCCGAGTGCGCCCGTATCGACCAGCACGTGGTTGATCGTTTCCGTGCGAACCGCTTCGGCCGCGAGATAGCCACCGCTGGCGAAGATCTCGTCGCGCAGATTCGTTACGGTCATCTCGATGTGAACTTGGCCCACTTGCCGCTCCTTGCCGCCGGTGCTCACCTGTGCCGTCGTCATAGGTTCAGCATACGCCTGTCGGCTAGACGCCAAGCGCCCGGGCGAGTGTCTCCAGGGCTTCCAGCGCCTCCTCGGTGGAGCGTAGCAGCACGTCCGCGAGTTCTACGATCTCGCGAGGCGTTTCCTCGCCTCCCGAGACACCGGCGAGCAGCACGTGAGTGCCAGTCGCGCCAAGGGTGAGGGCCGCGCGAAACATCCCCACGTCGGGGGCGTCATCGCCGAGCACGAGGATCGCCTTCGCACGAAACTTCTCGGCGAGCGCTGTGAGCGCCAGATCCTTGCCTCCACGGGCGTCTGGGAGGACTTCCAGCACCATGCGGCCTTCGCGCAGGCGGAGTCCTTCGGGCAGCTCCTGGAGTGCCTCGCGGAGCGCCGATTCGAGTTCTGGCACTCGCCGGAAATGGAATGCTGTGGAGATAGCCTTTCGTTCGATGTGGAGGAAGGAGCTGGGAGCGCGCGAGATCACCTGTTGCTCTACCCGCTCAAGGGCCGCGCTCAGGGCGACGCGGTCAACCCGTGGAAGGAGTTCGTTTTCGAAGGACGCTTCGAGGCCGTGGCTACCGATGACGATGACCCCATCGACGGGCACCATCCGGCGGGCGGTGTTCAGGTCCCGACCGGTGATAACGGCCACTTTGGCGCTGGCGGAGAGGCGTTCGAGGACAGCGAGGGCAGCCGGCGAGACGCGCGCCATTGACGCCTGCTGGACGATCGGCGCCAACGTTCCATCGAGGTCTGTTGCGATCAGCAACGGGCCGCGAGCCACGGCCAGGGCGCGGGTCTGGGAAACGGCGACAGGGGTCAGCATGCGCGCTCGAGGTCCGTCAGGAATTTCGTCGCCCAGGCGAGCGCGTCATTGCTCCGGATGGCTTCGACCAGGCGATCGCTGACCCGCCCGGGGAGGCCGCCAAGCGCATCGACCAGTGCCGCTGTCATAGCCTGCGAGTCCAACGGGTCCACCGGGACCAGGCCGTCAAGCTCAAAGCCCGGGAAGGCGTGGGCTACTCCGGCGTCGCGGCCGGCAAGGATCACGGCTCGCTCGCTCTGCGGCTTTGACGACTGCGCGATCGCCGCCTGGATTGGCACCAGGTTGAGCCCGTCTGCCAGAGACGACGTGAAGACGACATCGGCCCGGCGTTGGAGTGCGACTACCTCTGGCCAGGTGAGGACGGCCTGCGTGTGAAGGAAAGGGCACCCTGCTGCCTGCGCAGCGATCGCGGCCTCGGCAACGGCCGATCCGATGGCAACGGAGAGGTCGGCGTACGCCTTCACCCCGGTTCGTGTGGGAGCAGCGAGGCCGATGTAGGCGAATTTCGAGCCGCTGCGGTAGGCTTCCGCGATCGCCGTGAGCCGCTCGGGGATGCCCTTGGTGAAGTCAGCTCGCTCCAGGCCCACGACCAACGGGAGTCCGGGATCGGCGATGCGTTCCATGTCTGTGGGGAGTGCCGCCTCAGAGGCCGCGGCAAGTACCTCGCCAACATCAACGCCAACCGGGTAGGACCCGATGGCAACGTTTCTGCCTTCGAATCGGAGCGCGCCCTCCTCCGCCACGGCGCCGCACAAGGTTGCCGCCGCGTCGCTGAAACGCCCCAGGTCCCAGATAGACTGAAATCCGATCAGATCGGCCCCGAGCATCCCCGCGACAACGTCCCCGAGCTTCTGTCGCGCGGCACCATCTAGGTACCGCGAGGCCACGTCCAGGTCCGGGAACGGCGTGTGCAGCGAGAACCCGATTCGGCCCGGAAACGAGCGCTCCCGAAGCATGGCCGGGACAAGTGCCAGCTGATAGTCGTGGACCCACGCCGTCGGCTGACCAAACTGGGAGGCGCCGCTGTCGGCGAATCTGGAGTTGACTTCCTGGAAGTGCGCCCATTGTTCCGAGGTTGGCCCGACCGGCGCAGGGTAGTAGTTGGTGCGTTCGGGCAATGGCTCGCGTACGAGGTGGAGGAGCGGCCAGAGAAAGCTGTTTGCGACTGCCCCGTAGTGGCCTTCCCACGTCTCGTCATCGAAGAACAGACGGCGGTGACAGACCGGCCCGCGAGGTGACTCAAGCAGCTCGAAGCCTTCGGAATCAACCCAATCGTGGTCGAATGTCCCGCGCCCGGCACCGATCCAGATCGA
>JBDTVB010000410.1:0-2841 GCA_040007415.1 Anaerolineaceae bacterium | reverse complement strand
GGCACCATCGTATATGTCTTTGTCCGGTACGGAGACGAGCCTGGCGAGTGCCTGGTACACCCCCGTACGCGCCGTTGTTTCATTGTCGGGCAGTTCCATCTCCTGGAGCTGTCCACCATCGACTTGTAAGCCGGCAAGTGAGTAGACGAACATTGGCCTAACCCTTCCCGTTGCTTTGGTGGGGCGTAAGGGAGGCGGGGTCGACCGTGAAGGGGCCAAGCAGTTCCTGCCACTTGTAGGCGATGAGGGTGCTGAGCATCTCCGACTTGCCGCCGCTGCGCACCAGTTCCATCTCGCCCTTCAGGCGGCCCAGGGCGTCGTGGACGCCAGGCCCAAAGAGCGACTCAAGGTACTCCGGCGGGATGCGCGGCGTCTCAGTGTCTATGCTCATGTCTTCGTTCAGGCGGTACGGCGAAAGCGGCGGCACGTAGTAGACATTTGGACCCGTCCCCATTTCTGCGTGCAGGGGGAGTGCGATCTGCCACTTCTTGATGAGTTTGCTTACCGGACCGTCTTCGTCATCAAGGTAGCCGACGAAGACGGCCCGGCCCGGGCACTGGCGCACACACGCGGGTGCAACGCCTGCTTCGATCCGGGGGAAACAACCGATGCACTGTTGTGCAACGTGCCTCTCGTAATTGAAGTAGATCTTCTTGTACGGGCAGGCTTCCATGCAGAAGCGGTCGCCCATGCAGTTCTCCTCATCCCGCAGGACGAGGCCGTTGTCCGTCTTGGACAAGGCACCGCTGGCGCAGGCGCCAACGCAGACGGGGTTGCTGCAGTGGTTGCACATGCGTGGCAGGTAGAAGTAGTAGGAGTTCGGCCATTCGCCCGCGCCCTGGTCTTCGTCCCAGTTCATCGCCCAGCGATTCTCACGTGGAGCCTGGGGCTCAAGGTGGGCCTTGCCGCCAGTCCCGCCGTAGAAGACTTCGTCATAGTTGAAGTCAAACCCGCCGCCAAATTCCTCGCGAGTAGGCTGGTGACCAGGTCGCGGCTTCGCCGTCACGAGGTCGATGCCGCCACCCATCTCCTCCCAGGCCTTTGGTGTGCCGAGACCGGGCATGGTGTTCACGGAACACCACCACTGTTGCTTCTCGCTTTCGTCGCGTGTCCAGAGCACCTTGCATGCCACCGAACAGGTCTGGCAGCCGATGCATTTGTTCAGGTCGTACACCCAGGCGAGTTGGCGGACCTTCGCGTCAGTTGTTGCGGCCATGCTGTCCTCCTCAGTCCATTTCCAGCGGGAGCCACTCGCGGCTTACAGCCGCCAGTCCCGCGCGTTCGTCGTTCGAGCCGTTCCAGACGGCAAGGCCCACTTTGCCCTTGGCGCCGATGGCCGCCGGCCCACTGAGCACCACGCTCCAGCGACCGTCCGCAAGCACCCCCGTGGCGCCCACGCCATCCCCGTCCTTGCGGAAAACACCTGGCCCCCGGGCGATGAGGCGAAGGGCGCTCGGGCGTCCGTTCTCCCAGAACCAGAGGACGAGGGGCTTTTCCTGGTCACCGAGGGTGGCAAGGACGCCGCTGCCGTTCGTCGGGAAGATGGCGCTGACCGCATCCTGGAACTCGCGGTTGGGCGCCGGGTCATCCGGCCACTCGACCCGCAGGTAAAGCTTGTCGCCATCGCTGGCGGCCTTCAATTCGCCCGCTGCTACCTGGCCGTAGTCGTGGTCTTGCCACGATTCGCGGATGTAGGCGTTGGGCTGAGATTCGAAGGCGACCGGATTCAAGGGCACCGTTGTGCTTGGCACCCCGTTCCAGCCGCTCCACGCCGGGTCGGCGAGTTGGCCATTGAGTCTTGCAACTTTCATTGCTCTCCCTCTGTCTTTTCAAAGTCGCACCGCGTCCAGCGGTCCGCAGGTACCGGTTGCCACTCAGCGCCCAAGTGGCTGAGGTGTCCGTAGCCCCCGGCAAAGCCAATCCACTTGACCATGCCGGGCTCGATTTCGTTCGCGCCGCTCCACTCGGAGTACTGGAAGCCAGCCCAGCCGTTATAGGAAATGAGCTGGCCCGGCTTCACGCTCGGTGCCACGCAGGCGCGGGCGGTAAACTTGCTCACGTCGTTGTGGATGGTGATCAATTCGCCATCGGCCACGCCGCGTTCCTTCGCATCGTCCACATTGACCATCACCACGGGCTCACCACGGTGGGTGCCGAGCATGACCCAGTTGGCCTGGTTCATCTCGTGGATGCTCCACCGGTTGTGGCCGGAGGTCATGCCGATGGGGTAATTGCCGCCCATGTTGGGGTTCGGCTTGTGGGTGGGCAGCGCCTCGTTCGCCTCAAGGAACCACTCATGGTCGATGTAGAACTGGGCGCGCCGCGCGTAGGTTGGGAAGGGGACGCCACGTTCGGTCTGGTCACGGAACGGGACGTGCGTCTCATTCGCTTTGATGGGAGACGCCTGGGCAAGGGCCATCGGCGAAAGCCCCCAGTCGATAAAGCGGACGTGACCCTTTTCCCGCATGGTGCGGAGGCTGGTACCCATCGGCAACGTCCCGGCCAGGGCCGAGTCGCGAATCTGCTCGTCAGCCAGCCGGTCTTCGTCCATGAGGAACCCGTTCATCGAGAATGCGTCCGGCAGGGCGTCATACCGCCTCGCCTGGCCACGGGTATCTTCGTACTGGCTGAGGCCCCGCTCCCTCGCAACCTGGGCCACCTTCTCCAGGAGGGCGTGGAAGATCTGCCACTCGTTCCGAGATTCACCAGCTGGCTCCGCCGCCTTGTCGCTGAACGTCAGGTTCATGACGTGCGGCGTGGGGATGTGGAAGCCCACCTTTTCGTAGTGCTGGGCGGCGGGAAGGACGTAGTCGCTGTAGAGCCCCGTCTGGCTGATGCGAA
>JBDTVB010000409.1:0-2844 GCA_040007415.1 Anaerolineaceae bacterium | reverse complement strand
CCAATAGTGTCCTTGTGCGCACCTGATGCGACCTTGACATTCCAGAACGAATTTAGCCCTACCCCGAGCTGCGGCCCGCCGAGGATCTCCAGCCTGGTCCCATCCGCTACGCAAACTAACTGATCGGCCGTTGGCGTAGCGCGAAGCTTCAGGCAATCCGGGGCCGTGCCGGTGACTGCCACCACGTCCCCAACCGCGAACGGGCCACCAACCACGGCCACGCTCTCACCGGGAGTGGCCTGGGCGGTCACCACCGCCGCCGGCTTGGCCGGGGGATAGCGCAAGCAGCCGTAGACCAACTCCACATAGGTGTAGTCGCTGCGAACAAACGACCCGTAACCCGGCGCCGTCTTGTCGCCGCAATGCCAGACATCACCACGGAGCGGGTTGAGGCTCGGGTTGAACGGATGGTTGCTGAAGGCAAAGCCGTTGTAGCTCCAGATGGCGTAGTACCAGTCCTCAAGCGCGGCGGGATCGCCCGTGCCGGCGATTGGGCGGAAATTCGGGGCGCTGTTCCACTTGTCAGCGAGAATGCGGACACCTTCGGCAATGTTGAAGAGCGGGTGCGTGCCGATCACCGCTTGCCGCGCGGAAGGTACGCCGTACTCAAGCGCCGGGGGTGCCGACGCGGACCCCATGCCGCTGGTGATCTGGCCGATGCCGTAGCCACAGTCCCCGGAAAGCAGCGTCGCGCCGACGCCTCCGAAAGGGACGCTGCCGCTTGCGTTACCCCACGCACCGGCGGCGGACTCCACCCAGGCGATGGCCTTGTAAATGCTCGGGGGAATCGGCCTGGCAGTAGAGGCCACGGAGCGGGCCGTTCGGGCGCCACTCTCCAGCCCCTGGTAGCTGACGTCGATCGTTTCTCCGCTTGAGAGCGTGTAGGCAGGCGGGATTGCCTTACCGGCGGTCGCAAGTTCGATGGCCTGGCTGTAGCCGTTGACGTAGTCCTCGAGTTCGAACGTGTCGAAATCGAAGCCATGGAAGGGCGCATGGCACGCCAGATGGTCCGCGCGGCCATGCGCGGGATTCGAAAAGGCGTACGCGAACGCGACTGCGGCGAGCAGGGCGAATATCCCCGCGCGAGCTAGCGAGCGGCCCATCCGAAGAACCTTGTGAAGTTTGGAACGTCGACACGGCCCGAATCAGCGACCAACTGCAGCATGGACGTTCCGGGCTGACCAAAGCTGCTGCCCGTCCAGTGGGTGACGCTCAGCGTTAAGCCGTCGGGCGCATATCCAAGAGGAACGTCGAATCCGGCAACGGAGTGAGCCTGCGCCTGAACGCCGCCGATCTCCGACGAACGGGCAGGGCCGGCAGGCTCGCGTCCGAAGGTTGCCGCGACTGCTCCCGGCTTCCACGCGGCGCCAAGCTCCTGCCCGACGGGGCTCGCGCTCTGCGCCTCGACAGCACTGGTGTCGCTGCCATCGACGTTTACGGTGCGGGCAAGGTAGCGCAGCCCGTTCTCCAGGTTGACCTCCACGAACGCAATTCGCGTGCCGGCGGGATTAAGCCGCCAGTCGCGTGTGATCTGCGTGCTCAGAAGAAACCCGGCGGCGCCGTTGCGGACGAGACGGGAGCCAGCGCCATCGATCGTGACGGTGAACAGCGCGCCGCCAGGATCGAAGCCAATTGCATAGGCGCCGAGCGGCGATGGCACCACGAACAGCTCGGCCGCCGCACCGTCGCTTAGCGACACGCTCAGGAATCGGATATCGGGTCGCGCTTTTCCGGAATCCAGTTCACGGGTCACGACGAGAGACCGGCCATCGGGAGACCAGAGTGCCGTTTGCAGCGGACTGACATCGTGAGCCAGGTGCTTGATCACGCCCGACTCAAGGTCGAGCACGACGAGCGACGCTTCGGGCCTTGTTGGGGAGCCATCGTTGACGGTCACGAGCGCAAGTTGGCGCCCAGTCGGCGAAACCGAACCGCTCGCCGTGAATCCGTGGAGGTGGGGGACGCGCGCAACTTCTACTGGTTCACCTCCGCTGACTGGGACGACCACCACCACGTCGTACTCGTCCTCAGGCCGGGCGACAACCGCGTAGCTCCCGCCGGGCGCAGTCGCGAAAGCCGTCTTTGGCGTAGTTCCGAGTGGGGTGCCGGTGACGATCGCCGCCGCGATCGGCACCACTGCCATGAACGCCGCGAGGACGGTAGCTGCAATGAAAACGTACTGCAGGTGGCTTCGTGCCGGTCTCGAATGGATGCTTATCGCCAAAAACAGTCTCCAAAGCGCTGAAGCGCTATTTCAGATCCCGAACCCAGCCGAGGAACGACGCACCAGGCTCTTCTGAGAGCCGCGTCCGGCTGGTGGGGGTGACGAATTCGATGGACGGCGCGACCGCGCCTGCACGGTCGTTTGCTGACGAGTAGACGATACCAACCAGCGTGGAGCCGTCTGGAGACCAGCGTTGCGGAACAACGTAAGCGCTGCCGCTAGGGTCTTCGGAAAGACGAAGCGAACCGCCAGGCCCGCCGAAGTCTGGTACCTGTGAACCCGGGAGCCAGGCGACGCCAAACTGGTTTGCCGTGGCCACCGCGCTGGTGACGGCACCGGTGGCGATGATCCGGGTGCGGCCGACGTAGGCGCGTTCGCCCGCGCCCACGGCTTCGATGTAGGCCAGGCGTGCGCCATCCGGGCTGAGCGACCAGTCACGTGTCCTGCCGGGGCCCAGGGTCGCCACGCGCTGCGTGCGCCCATCCCGCTCTGCCCAGAGAGTAGACCCCGATTGGTCAACCACGACGACGAAGAGGCGGCCCCCGTCCAGGCTGTACCCCACGGGCACCACATCGAGCGCGTTTTCGAAGCGCGTCAACACCTGGTTGGTTCCCGTAGCT
>JBDTVB010000408.1:0-2846 GCA_040007415.1 Anaerolineaceae bacterium | reverse complement strand
AGGATTGAGGGCTCTCGAAGCGACCCTGGATGCAATCCCGGACGGCATCCCGGTGATCGGTGATGTGAAGCGCGGCGACATCGGAAACACCGCCGAGGCGTACGCGCGCGCCATGTTCGAAGGCTGGGGGTTCGACGCGGTAACGGTGAGTGGCTACCAGGGACTGGATACC
This sequence comes from Anaerolineaceae bacterium, assembly GCA_040007415.1. Lineage (GTDB taxonomy): Bacteria > Chloroflexota > Dehalococcoidia > Tepidiformales > Tepidiformaceae > PNKC01. The sequence continues at coordinate 2,674 of JBDTVB010000408.1, read as the reverse complement.
ATCGCGCCGTTCCTGGCATACGAAGGCAAGGCCGTCTACGTCCTCTGTCGAACGTCGAACAAGTCCTCCCGTGAGTTTCAGGAACTGCGCCTCGAGAACGGTCGCCAGCTATTCGAAGAGATGGCCCTGGTCGCTACCTCCTGGTCGCCGAACGTCGGCCTCGTCGTCGGCGCCACCGCACCGGCAGAACTGGCCCGCGTCCGCAACCTGGCGCCGAACGCCTCCTTGCTCGTACCTGGCGTTGGTACCCAGGGTGGCAAGCCAGAGGAAGTGATTGCAATGGCAGGCTACCATCCCGGCCTGATGGTGGTGAACGCGTCCCGGTCCATCATGTACGCCAGCGATGGTGCGGACTTCGCCGAAGCCGCCGGGCGCGCTGCGCGCCAGCTTCGCGATGAACTCGCCGCAGCACCTGCGCCAGCGTAAACCAGCGTGAATGACGAGATCGCCGCAGGACAGGTGTACCGAATGCGGCGGCGCCACCCCTGCGGCAGCTTCGAATGGCGCGTCTTCAGGATCGGCGCCGAGATCGGCATCGAGTGCCTGACCTGCAAACGGCGCGTGATGTTGGAGCGGCGCCTCTTCGAATCCCGCGCGAAAGCCCTGGTGGACCATGCCGAACGGTGAGTCGGTCGTCATCGGCGGGACCGATCGGCTCCCCCTGTGGCAGCAGCGCCCGTTTCGAATGCTTTGCTACACGCGGTTCACCTCACGCCTTGCACAGAATGCGCTGAACTTCGCGCTCGTCCTTTTGATTGTCGATGAGACCGGCAAAGCGTTTCTCAGTTCGCTCCTCGTCCTCGCCCTTGTGGTGCCAGCAACCGTAGCGGGCATGGTCGCCGGAACGGCCGCTGACGCACTTCCGAAGCGGCCACTGATCCTGCTCGGTAACCTGGTCCGCGCTGGCGTTTGCGTCCTCTTTATTCTTGGTTCCGGGAGCGTCGTCTCGTACTACGTGGTCGCCGTGGCCCTCGCCACCGCAACGCAGTTCGCCACCAGCGCTGAGGGTGCAACGCTCCCGGCGATCGTCGCCCGCGATGAGCTGGCGCGGGCCAATGCGATCGGCCAGGCCGTCGGCGGCGGCGCGCAGTTGCTCGGCCTCGGTGTGCTCACACCCCTGCTTCTGCGGCTGGCCGACAGCCCAAACGTGCTATTTGGCGTCTGCGCAGGGCTGTTCGTCTTCGCCGCATTCCAGGCACTCCTTATCGGCAGCACGCGGAACGAGCTTCGCCGCGAGGTGGGGGGAGGGGCAGCCGGCCGCTGGTGGCTGACTGGCTGGCGGCAGATGCGCAGTGATCCGGCCGTGATGCACGCCGCTGTAGAACTCGCCCTTATCTCGTCCGCTCTGATCATCCTCAGCGGGCTGATCCCGAAGTTCATCGCTGATGTGCTCGGGCTCCCTGTGGACGTGGGTGCCGTGATCCTTCTGCCCGCGGCCATCGGGGTCGTACTCGGCCTCCGGATCGCCGGCTTCCTGGCTCACCGAGTCCCGCACTCCCTCCTCAGCACTTTCGGCTTTCTGGCCTTCGTCGTCCTCCTCGCGCTTCTCACCTTTGTCAACCAGGAGGCGGAGTTCCTCAGCGGCTACGAGGCGTTGTCATGGCTTGGAAACGTGAACGTCGGCAACTTCGACGGAGGCGGAGTGTTGGCGATGGCGGTGATGCTGCCTCTCGGTTTCGCTTTCTCGGTGGTAGCAGTCGCCGGCCAGACAGTGATCAACGACCGCGTGCCGCTCCACCTCCAGGGCCGGGTTGGCGCTACGCAGGCTGCCATGGCAGCGGTCGCATCCTCGGCCCCGGTGCTTGCCGCCGGCTTTCTGAGCGATCTCATCGGCGTCACCATCGTGATGGCCCTTGTTGCTGCCCTCATTGGGTTGGCGGCCGTCGGGAACATTCGCCAACCCCGCTGGTTGCGAGCGAATGCCGGCGGCTCGGGATGACGTTCATTGACCCCCTGATCCGGCCAGACCTATCATCGAACTGCGAGCCCGCTGTGCTCGAAGGGGTGCCCGGTTGAAGGAACTCAGCATCGAGAGCATCCGTCTGAGCCTGATGAACTACCAGCGCGTCGTGATCCTGCGCGAAAAGGAATCGGATCGCTATCTTCCCATCTGGATCGGACCGGCCGAGGCGGACGCGATCGCCGTCCGTCTCCAGGACGTCGCAGTCGCGCGCCCGCTTACGCACGACCTTCTTCGCAACATGATCGAACAGCTTGGCGGACGGGTGGCCTACATCGTGGTCAATGAACTTTCGAACGACACTTTCTTCGCGCGTATCGTCCTGGATGTGAAGGGTGAAACGGTGGAAATAGACTCCCGCCCCTCGGACGCGATCGCGCTCGCGGTCCGCGTGGATGCGCCAATCTACGCCGAGGACTCAGTCCTCGACCGTGCCGGCGTGGTCCTGGATGAAGATGGGCAGCCCGCTGAATCGCTTGGACCTGACGGCCAGCGCAGGGAGCTGGACCCAGCGGAACTGGAGCGATTGGGCGCTTTCAAAGACTTCATTGAGGGGCTCGATTTGGACGACTTTGACACGCGCAAACGATAGGGGCGTTTCGGGCACGTTTCGCTTGCGCATTGATTCACAATCGGCCTATTATGCCTCGGGTCTGGAGTCCGGGCGCTGGTGGAGGAAAGCTTGGGCAGCTGGGTAGCACCAACTGCCTACCT
>JBDTVB010000407.1:0-2846 GCA_040007415.1 Anaerolineaceae bacterium | reverse complement strand
TCGAACCCGTTCTTCCACCGGCCCTTGAATCGCTCCGTGCGCTCGCCCAGAACCTGTACTGGACCTGGAATACGGACGCAGCGGCGCTGTTTGAACGTATCGACCGCGAGTGCTGGGAAGAGACGGGCCACAATCCCGTCCGTTTGCTTCAACTCGTTCCCGTGGCCGCCATAGAAGCACTCGCGACGGATGACGGCTTTCTCCTCCACGTGGAGCGAGTCACCGCTTCGTTCGACGCCTACATGGCCCGGCCACGCCGTTCCGATGTTTCGGGAATGTCCGCCGACGACACCATCGCGTACTTTTCACTCGAGTTTGCGCTGACGGAGTGTCTGCCGAACTACTCTGGCGGTCTCGGGGTGCTGGCAGGCGACCATCTCAAATCGGCAAGTGACCTCCGCCTGCCGTTTGTCGCCGTCAGCCTGCTCTACCACGAGGGCTATTTCCAGCAAGCTCTCGGCCCAGACGGATGGCAGGCGGAGGAGTACCACACAATCGACCTTGCCAACCAGCCATTGACGAGGGTGCGCGATCACTCCGGAGAGCCCATCGCCGTCGCAGTCCCGATCCATGGCCGCGACGTCTTCGCGGCGATCTGGCGGCTCGATATCGGGCAGGTGCCACTCTTTCTGCTCGACACCCACCTCGAACAGAACGAGGTCGCGGACCGGGAGATCAGCGGCCGCCTCTACGGGGGAGACGTTGAGCTGCGAATTCAGCAGGAAATGGTTCTGGGCATCGGCGGGGTCCGTGCCCTGCACGCAATGGGCATTCACCCCTCGGTCTGTCACATGAACGAGGGCCACTCTGCCCTCCTCGGCGTCGAACGCATTCGCATGGTCATGGAAGAATCCGGCGCGTCGTTCGACGAAGCGCGCCTGCCCGTCAGCGCTGCCACCACCTTCACCACTCACACGGCAGTCGCCGCCGGAATTGACCTTTTCCCGGCGGACCTCGTGCGGAAGTACCTCTCCTCTTACTACGAAAGCATGGGGCTTGACGAGCGCACTTTCCTCGGTCTCGGGCGCGGCAACTCGGACGACGAGGCGGAGCCGTTCTCCATGGCCCTCCTGGGCCTACGCCTCAGCGGCTACCGCAACGGAGTCTCGCAACTGCACCGCTCTGTCTCTCGAAAGCTCTGGGAATCCGCCTGGCCGCAGCTTCCCGAAGAGCAAATACCGATCGATTCGATCACAAACGGCGTCCATCTTCCTACCTGGGTCTCACACGAAATCGGTGATCTCTACGATCGCTACCTCGGTCGCGAATGGCGAGACGACCCCACCGGCCCGGGACGCTGGGCTGAGGTCAACGCAATCCCCGACGAAGCCCTGTGGCAAGCTCATGAACGGCAGCGGGAACGGCTCATCTACCGCGCGCGCGACCAGTCTCGCGAAGCGGCCATGCGGAGCGGCACTGCCTCGTCCTCCCCCATTCTTGGCCAAGTGCTCGATCCGAAAGTGCTCACCATCGGGTTCGCGCGGCGTTTCGCCGGTTACAAACGCGCAACCCTGCTCTTTCGGGATTTGGAAAGGCTCGCCAGGATCGTCAACCACCCTCAACGGCCGGTGCAGTTCATCTTCTCCGGGAAAGCCCACCCTCGAGACGAACCCGCCAAACAACTTATTCGCGAAGTCCTTCAGCATAGCCGCCTGCCCGAATTTCGCGACCGACTAGTGCTTCTGGAACGCTACGACGTTGAACTCGCACGCAACCTCGTCCAGGGATGCGATGTCTGGCTCAACACCCCTTTGCGACCGTTGGAGGCGAGCGGGACAAGCGGCATGAAGGCGACGGCCAATGGTGCCCTCCACCTGAGCGTCCTCGATGGCTGGTGGTGGGAGGCCTATCGCCCTGGCCTCGGGTGGGCGATAGGCCGAAACAAAGTTGACGACGACCCGGAAGTCCAGGATGCCTTTGATTCTGCCTCGCTCTATGACCTCCTCGAGAACGAGGTGACCGGCAGCTTCTACACCCGCGATGCGGACGACGTCCCGCGTGACTGGGTCCGCCGCATGAAGCTCTCCATCGAAGCGCTCTCCCCCGTTTTCAACACCAGCCGGATGGTGACCGAATACGCACATAAGGCCTATGCACCCGCCGCCGCAAGTTGGCGAGCGTTGCGCGAGAACAACCTCGGGGCCGCGCGCGACCAGGCACAGTGGCTGCAGAGAATCACCGCTGCATGGGCCTGTGTTGAGGTAACGCACCTCGAAGACACAGCCACCGACACGATCCTTGCAGGGACGCTGATCGAGGTCACCGCTCGGGTCAACACTGGTGGCTTGGCCCCAACTGACCTCCGGCTCGACATTCTTTACGGCACCGCCGATCCCGGCGGTAACCTGGCCACTGAAAACGAAACGTCCATGACACTGGTTCAGCAGACGGCCGACGGTAACTACGCGTTCAGGGGAGCATTCGCTCCCGCACAGGGCGGGAGCGTGGGCTATACCGTCCGCATCCTTCCCTCCCACCCCAACCTTCACAGCCCGTTTGTAACCGGGCTCGCCCACTGGGCCTGAGGAGAGCAATGCCAGGAAACGCGACGATCGTCCTCCACACCCACTTGCCGTATTGCCGGCTGGCCGGCCGGTGGCCACATGGGGAAGAATGGCTCCACGAGGCGATGCTTGAGTGCTACCTCCCCCTGATCGCAACTTTCACGCGCCTCGCGAGAGAGGTTCAGGGAGAGCTCGGGGTCACGATCAACATGACGCCCATCCTCGCAGAACAGATCGCTGATCCGTTGATCCGCGACCACTTCCGCGCCTACCTCACGGACAAGATTCAGCGCGCAAGAGCAGATGTCGCCCGATTCGGGGACGCTCCGGGGCTTCTCGGCA
>JBDTVB010000406.1:0-2855 GCA_040007415.1 Anaerolineaceae bacterium | reverse complement strand
ACCTCCTCATCCTGGACGCGTGCGCAGTGGACCGATTGCCGCGCGTCAATTCTGGGCTCCTCAGCCTCACGCGGACTCCGCAGCCCGCCTGAATCCTCACGCCGGGAGCAGGCGCCCCACCCCCCGGCCGGGCCTGCTCCCCGTTCCCCCTCCTGGAGTACTACATGACAGCAACAACGGCAGTCCGATTCCCATCGGTCGCATGGTTCGAAGCGCTCAACGCGCTCTGCAATGACCAGGATCTTTTCCGCGTGAAGCGGGACGGCGCCTGCGATGCACTCGTCGGCATCAAGGTTGGCGACAGTGTGTTCGAACTCCGCTTTGAGATGTTCAGAGTAGCCAGTGCCCGCGCGATCTCCGTCGAAGACCTCCATAACGTCGACTTCTGGCTCGAACAGACTCCCGAAGCCTGGGAGGCGATGCTCAAGTCCACCCGCGAACTCGGCCGCGCCGAAGGCAACTACACCCTCAACTCGCTCGACCTGATGGCTGAAGACGACTTCGCTCGTTCGCACGACGCGGAGCGCCGGGACGCCTTCTACCGCTTCAACCAGACCTTCCAGGACTACTTCGACGCCTCCGCGGCGCTGGATACGGTCTTCGCGTAACTCGCCACAACTGCGTCGGCTCGCCAGCACTCCGGTGCGAACCACCGCCGGCAAATCCGATGCTTCTCACCAGTCCACCTCGCATTTGAGTGGTCGTGATCTACCAGCCGGCGGAAGCTGGCGCACCAGGAGCGGCGGAACGGAGGTACTCCTCGATGCGGCGAAGGGAACCTGCGGAAACGCCTTCAGGCAGGCTGGTGAGCGGAAAGAAGCGGCACTCGGCGATCTCAGCGCTCTGGTTGGGGTGAAGTTCGAACGATTCGGAGACGAAGACGACTACATGGTCGCTGGTGGCCTCCACGAAATTGCTGTAGGCGCCCATGAGGTGGACGGCGCCAATGGTTGCGCCAACCTCTTCGCGGGCTTCACGCCGGGCTGCCTCTTCGAGCGTTTCGCGACGCTTTACGCCCCCGCCGGGGAGGAACCAGCCCTTTCGGTACGTGTGGCGCACGAGCAGAACCTCGCCGTCGCGAACGAGGAGGACGCGGACGCCAAGGGTGACTGGCTGGACGATCATGCGGCGCACGCTGAGCAGGACGTAGGCGAGGCGAAGCAGCCACCGCTTTATCAGGTTCACGAGTTCGCCCCGCCGAGAGGTGAGCCGGGGCAGCATTCGACCAGCGTGCATTCGCCGCAGAGCGGCCGGAGCTTGCGGCAGAGGTGCTTGGCGTGCATCACGATGAGCGCGTGGTAGCGGGCCCAGAGGTCGCGGTCCCGTGGGAGGGCGCCGGTGAAGTAGCGCTGCCACTCGCCGTAGCTCGCGACTAGCGAAGGGCCCATCCCAAGGCGAGAGAAGATGCGCCGGGTGTACGCGTCGACCGCGAACGCAGGCTGGCGCGAGGCGTAAACGACGATGCAATCGGCGGTCTCTTCGCCGATCCCCCAGGTGGCCAGGAGTATCGCGCGCAGCTCGCCGGGCGGGAGGGCCAGCAGTGGTTCGAGCCCGCCGTGGGAATCGGCGAGGGCGAGGAAGGCGCGCAGCTTCTTCGTCTTCTGGTGGTACTGGCCACTGGGGCGCACGAGTCCTTCGAGGACGTCATCGGCCAGCGCGCTCATGGCCACGGGTGTGAGCGCGTCAACGGTCTTGAGCTGGGCGATGGCTCGTTCGACGTTCGCCCAGTTGGTGTTCTGGACGAGGATCGAGCCGACGATGACCTCAAACGGGTCGGCATCGGGCCACCAGTGCCATCCGCGCCAGGCGTGCATGGCTTCGAGCTGCGTATAGACATCCAGGATTGGCGCGGCGTCGGGCGTCGCGGTCATGCTTCGGCCGAAAGCATTGGGAGCTCGTGAGGTGCGCCGGGCGCGCGGCGGCGTTCCGTGATCCAGGTGCGCGTGGCGACGGCGGAGACAAGGATGGAGCCCCCGAGGACGGCCCACCAGCCCGGGGTTTCGCCAAGGAAGAGGAACACCCACACGGGGTTGAGGACGGGTTCAAGCATTCCGATTAACGAGGCCTCGAGCGCCTGGACACGGGCCATTGCGAAGGCGAAGAAGATGTAGGCCACGCCGATCTGGACGATGCCGAGGAAGAGCAAGCCGGCGACATCGGCGGGGCCGGGCGTAAACACGGAGGTTGCACCACGGCCGAGGTTGACGGCGAGCAACCCGGCGACAAGCAGGGCGTTGCCGAGGATCATCGCTTGCGGGCGCGTGTGCGGCCCGCAGCTCTTGTGGCGCAGCAGGGTCATCATGATCGCCAGGGTGACACCCGCCGAGAGCGCCGCCACGTTTCCCCAGAGTTCGTCCGTTTCGAGGCGACCGACAAAGAAGAGGGTCATGCCGCCGAAGGCGACCGCGACGGTGGCAAGGTCCAGGCGGGTTGCGCGCTCGCCGAGAAAGACGGCTCCCAACACAAGCAAGTAGAGCGGTGCGGTGTACTGGAGAAAGATCGCATTAGCGGCAGTCGTGGTCTTGGTTGCGGTGACGAAGAGGAGCATGGTGGCGGCCCAGCTGAGCGCCAGCCCCCAGGTGAGCGCGTTGGCTCGCCAGGGCTTCACGAACGGAGGCCGAGCGATGAGGGCGATCGTGATCCCGGCGAGCAGCGAGCGCCACATAGTGACGCCCAACGCATCCAAAGAGACCCACTTGATGAAGAGACCGCCCGTGCTCCAGAGGATGGCCGCCGTGGTCACGGCGAGCAGCCCCTGGCGATGCTCGGGTAGCGAATCGAAGGTGGCGCGGCTGGCTGAGAAGCGGGCGGAAGTCACGGCATCCAAGGGTATACCGGTTTTGGACTCGAGACTT
>JBDTVB010000405.1:0-2861 GCA_040007415.1 Anaerolineaceae bacterium | reverse complement strand
GAGCCCCTTCGTCCACGCCGCCGAGGCGTCGGCGGCGGCTTCGGCGGGAGTCTTCCCTTCGCGGCTGGACGCAACGGTATCCACCCAGGGGGCGAACTGTTCGGGGGCGAGTTTGTCGAATGCGAGTACCAGGTTCGTCAAGTCGCCCTTGGGATCGATCGCGATAACAGGGACGCCGGTTCGCAGGCACTCCTCGATGATCACTGAGGAGAAGCCGGTCTTTCCGGAGCCGGTCATGCCCACGATCAGCCCGTGCGTCGTGAAATCGTCGGAATCGAGGGTGAACTTCTCTCCAAGCGCTTTGGTTGCGGGGTCGAACGTCTTGCCGAGGTAGAGGTTGGCGGCCAAAGTACACTCCTGCGCGGTCTGGGCTGCCGCAATGACTAGGGTAACGCGCCCCCCGGCCACGCGCCCACCCACATGCCGGGACAATGGGGTGGCGCTATGATTCGCACGAATTGACCACACACCGATGACCTCGCGCCTCAGGACCTACGTCCCAATCGTCGTTGTCGGACTGCTGCTTGTGGGCGCGTATCTCTACGCCAATTACTGGCGCGATTCGAGCCCGGACAACGCCAAAGCCGACGACGCTGCCCAGGCCACCGCCGATGCGAAGGAGGCGGGAACGGCGGGCACAGCACGGGCAACCGCTACCGCTCGCCCGCCCGCCACGCGAACCGCCCAGGCCGCCGCTAACGCCGCGCGTTACGACCTGCAGCCCGACGAGGAGAACGGCGGGCACACCCTTTCGCGCCATGTTGGCAAGAGCGACGACGACCTCCGTGCGCGGCTTGACCGCGAGAGCGACATCTCCGCCGCCTCGACGTACAGCGATCGCGCGTCTGCCGAACGGTCCGTCGCGGCCGCGTTGAGCAAAGGCAAGCAACAACTGACCACCTGGGAAAACGGCACATCGAAACAGAACCTCGTGCTCCGCGTGACCATGCCGGACACGATCGGCCGCAGCCTGCGCCGCGGAGACACCAGGGTGAAGTCCGTCAAGTCGGCGGTCGTTGTGCTCACGAAGTCCGGTGGCGACTGGTTCGTCCTCACGAGCTACCCGGAGGACCGCTGATGCCTGGTCGCGCGCTCCCGACGGCGAAGCAGTACCCGGCACTGGCGCGCTTCCTGGATGGCTATCTCCACCAGGACTTTAAGCTTGAACACCGAACTGCCCGTGCTGCCACCACGGCCTTCATCCGCGACGCGACGGACCCCGAGGTGGCCCGCGTCGCCAACGAGTTCGACCGCTTCATGGAGGCGATTGCATCGCATTTCTGGAGCGAACGGCGTGACGCCCTGTCGCGTATCGGCGGTGCATGGCGCCCGGCCACGGTGGCAGAACTTGCCGCAATCCAGGCCGCCCTGAGAGCCGCCGCCGACCGCAAGTGACCGCTCTGCCCTTAGGCGACGCCCTTCTCGTGGCCCTCCCAGTAAGGCTTGCGGAGGTCGGTCTTGAGGATCTTCCCGGCTCCGCTCTTCGGTAACGGAGTGGTCTGGAAGACAACGCGCTTGGGGCACTTGTAGCCCGCAATCAGCGTCCGGCAGTGGGCGATGATCTCGGCCTCCGTTGGCGCCGTTCCTTCGCGCGGCACGATGATCGCCAGCACCGCTTCGCCCCAGTTCGCATCCGGAATGCCGATGACCGAAGCCTCCAGCACGGACGGGTGTTCGTAGATCGCGTTCTCTACTTCGCTGCAGTAGACGTTTTCGCCACCGCTGATGATCATGTCCTTCGCCCGATCAACGATGAAGATGAAGTTCTCACTGTCGATGGTGGCAACGTCGCCCGTGTGCATGTAGCCGTCCCGGAGGGCGACCGCAGTTTCCTCGGGACGCTTCCAGTAGCCGTTCATGACATTTGGGCCGCGGGCGATGATCTCGCCGAATTCGCCCGGCCGGATGTCCGCGCCGGTCTTCTGGTCGACCACGCGGACCTCGACGCCAGGGATCTCCCGGCCGCAGCTGGCCAACCGCCGAACCTGCTCTTCCGTTCCCTCGTAGTGCGTCCATTCCAACTTCATCGCGGTGAGCAACGGTGACGTTTCAGTCATCCCATACGCCTGGCAAAGCTTCGGCCCGAACACCTCAACCGCCGCCTTGACGCGGTCCACCGGCATTGGCGAAGCGCCGTAAAGAAGCAGATCGAGACTAGTGCAGTCATAGCTCTTCACGCCTGGGAAGTTGACGAGAAAGTTGATCATCGTCGGGACCATAATCGTCTTCGTCACCTTGTTCCGTTCGATCGCCTCGAGCGCGGCCTGAGGCGCGAACCCCGGGATGAACACGTGGGTAGCGCCAACCATGGTGACGGCGTAACACGCCCAGGCATCTGCGAGGTGGAACATCGGCGCAACGTGCAGCCAGGTGTCGGCCTCGGTCAGGCCCATGTTCAGGATTGCGTGCTCCGCGTTCGAGACGATGGCACGCTGGCTGAGCATCACGCCCTTCGGCACGCCGGTCGTTCCGCCGGTGTAGCAGAGGTTCAACATGTCAGTTTCGTTCCACTCCCGGACGGAGTGGCTGAGTGGAGCGTTGTTCGCGATCAGTTCTTCGTACTGCACGCCGCCTTCTACTTCGCAGTTCAGCGCGATCACGTGGTGTAGGTCCGGCGTCCCGGCCTTGAACGCGTTGTATATCTCGACGAACTCCGGGCCGAGGATCAACGCCTTCACGTCACCATCATTCAGGATGAACTCGAACTCGCTCGCCGCCAGGCGCGTGTTCAGCGGCGAAAGCGGCATCCCGGCGATATCCGTGACGAAGTAGGTCTCGAGGTAGCGGTGCGAGTTGTTCGCGAGGATCGCGATGTTGTCGCCCGGCTGAAGGCCAAGGCTCAAGAGTCCGGCAGCGAGGCG
>JBDTVB010000404.1:0-2869 GCA_040007415.1 Anaerolineaceae bacterium | reverse complement strand
GCCCGCCAACGCGGCCAGCGCGCGAAGGCATCGTTGCGGGGCTTGCGGCGGCCGGGCTCAGTCACGGTTCAGCCTCATCAACATGCCTTGCGGCCGTCCCGTCCTCAGCGCGGCTGCTCCGGACTGGGCTTTGGTCACCTTTACACGAAGCGGCCCCGAAAACAACGGGAGGACCCACGCTTGGCTAAGCCAGTCGGCGAAGGATCTGTTGGAAGGCGCTTGGAGAATTCCGGCGCGAGATGACCGCTGCCTGGGGGCTGTTCAGTTCGAAGCGATTTTCGTATTGCGCAAGCTCGGGAACGGCCTCCTCCCAGCGTCGCCGTGCTCGCATCACTACTACGATGGGCTCCGAAGCTAGGCTCTTGCAAAGCAGGTCGAGGACGTATGACTGAGAAGCAAGCTGTGGAAAGCGAGGCGGTGCGCTCGGCGATGGATAAGGGAAGAACTCGAGGATTAGCAAGTTTCGACTCAGCCGCTCAGCCCCTATCTCTTCGATCAGTCCTCGTAATCGCTGAGTCCAATAAGAATGCCCGGGATGATTACGGATGGCCGGATCAAGAAGAAAGCACGGGTAGTCGAGATCTAGATGCTCAAGATTGCGACGGTAACGGAGTTCGAACTCCGTCGTGGCCTGTTCTTGGATGTCTCGTGCGGCGACACCGGGATTCAAATGCAGGAGCACAACCGGGGCGTTTGGTCGACCAAGGTATGGGAACGGCAGGGCGGCGCTTTCGACGCGGTGTTCGGATTTTGAAGCGGAGTTGTGGCGATCGATTGCAGTTCGGTCCGACGCTAGAACGTACGGGGCAGCGGCCGGCAACTGTAGCCAAGGGTTGGAACGGTCGCTCATTTCGAAAAGTCTATCACGCAAATCCACACTTGGTGCCGGCACGTTGGGTCACCGCGTGTCTGTGGCTTAGCCCAGCGGCCCGCCAACCGCGCCCGCAGTCCGCGCTTCACCGCCGGCCCCTTCATTGGTCGAGGCGGTGCGCCTGTGGTGTTCGGCGACCACCTCTTCATAAAGGGCAGCCATCTGAGCGCCGACGCGATCCCAGGCGAAGCGTTCCATCGATCCTTGGGCAGCGCGGCTGAAGTTCGCTCGCAGCTCGCGATTGTTGAGCAGCACCTCCAGCTTTTCGGCGAACGGTTCCGGGCAACGCCAGGGGATGAGGTAGCCGCTTACACCGTCAGTGACGGTGGAGACGAGCCCGCCCACGCGTGACGCCACCACCGGCGTTCCGCAGGCCATCGATTCGACAGCCACCAGTCCGAAGCTTTCGTAGTAGCTCGGCACTACGCAAACATCGGCGGCGCTGTAGTAGGCGGGCAGGTCATCGTGCGCGACCGCACCGGCAAAGCGGATGTTGGCGGCCACGCCGGCGGCCTCCGCCTGGGCGCGAAGTTCCTCTTTCAGTTCGGCGGCGCGTTCGTCGCCGCCAACGAGGAGGAGCGTGAACTTGCGTTCGTCCAACTGGGCGACGGCGCTGATCAGGATGTCCACGCCCTTCAACTTCTCGAGGCGGCCCACCCAGAGCAGCACCGGGCCTTCGGCGGGTAGGCCCAACCGCTGGCGGGCCGCCTCGCGGTCTCGCGGCTGGAACAGTTCCAGGTCCACGCCGCAGGGGATCGTGTGCATCTTCTCGCGGTCGGCGCCGTAGTAGCGTTGCAAGAGTTCGCGCTCGTGGTCACTGGCGGTCACAATCGCGGACGCCCGGCGGGCGATCTGGCGTTCGTGGCGAATGCGCTTGCGCGGCTCCTGCTCTCCGAAGCGGGCACGGTTCTTCACTTCGCCAAGGGTGTGGAACATCACGAGGTGAGGCACGTGCAGTTCACGCGCGAGGTGCCCGCCGGCCCAGCCGCTCTGCCAGTAGTGGCTGTGAATGGCGTCGTAGCCGCGCCCGTCTTCATGCACAAACCGCCGCATATCGCGCGCGAAGTCCGGCAGGTAGTCGGCGATCGCCTCCTTATCGATCGGTTCCGGGGGGCCGGCACTGACACGTACGAGGCGCAGGTTTTCGCCGATCTGCTCAACGCGCGGCAGGTCTGCATCACGGCGCGTGAAGATATCGATTTCGAAGCCCAGCCGCGCCAGCTCGCGGGAGAGTTCGAGCACGTAGACGTTCATCCCGCCCGTTTCGCGGCCACCGAGGGGCGCCAACGGGCTGGTGTGTGCTGAAACCTGGGCGATGCGCATCTTCATTTGGTCAGTCAACGGCTGTTCATCGCGGGCGTGGCCCATCGCCCGGCCCGCAACGATTCCACCTTCACCGCGGTTAGTTCAGGCGAAAGGTATCGCCTTCTTCTTCATCGTCGTCTGCGTCGCTGTCGCTGTAGACGCCCGCTGGCGAGCCCCGCCAGACGGCCACGATGAAGTCTTCGCGATAGGGGTCCGAGGTCATCACGAGGCGTTCATCGGCGGCATCGATCAGCTGTTGAATGCGCTCCTCGTTGGCGTCTGCGGTGGTGCAGAGCGTGGCATGCACGTTCGCGCCCTGGTAGTGGATATCAATCCGCCCGCAGATTCCGCCATCCTCCAGGATGGTGTACGACTCTGAATGTGGTGTCCGGGATTCCCGTTCGAACTCGATCATTGTGGCCGTACCTGTCCTTTGCCGAATATGGTCCATTTGTAACTGGTGAGCTCACGCAGCCCCATTGGCCCGCGAGCATGCATCTTCTGAGTGGAAATGCCTACCTCGGCGCCCAGCCCAAACTGCGCGCCGTCTGTGAACTGGGTGCTGGCGTTGACGTAGACTGCCGCCGAATCAACGTGATCCACGAACTGGTTGGCGCGTGTGTAGCTTTCGGTCACGATTGCGTCGCTGTGATGGCTGCCGTAGCGGTCGATGTGGGCCATGGCTTCTTCGAG